>NZ_JAJAFU010000003.1 GCF_020480685.1 Deferrivibrio essentukiensis | reverse complement strand
ATGTTTCATAACAAAATATCCTTTACTTGAAAATAATATCTGTAACACTTAATAATTTAAGGGTTATGGTCAATAAAGTCAAGTAAAAAATGCCTGTATTATTTTTGTTCGGACATTTTAAGCCTTTCTATGTTTATTTCCTTGAAAGTTGACAAAAGAAAAATCGTGAGAGAACAAATTTTTATAAACGGCATATTTATGGATTGTTCTTTTTGTTAGTGTACAATTAATTGTATCATTGAAATCCCCCTCAAGGGCTGTAGTATTTATCTACAACCAAGTAAGATAAAAAACCCTTCAAATGAGGAATTAATATATTTTAGAGGAAATGAGGCTTATGGCTAAAGTGTTTATAAACTTTATTGGAAAGACAAGAAATTATGAGATGGTGCCCGAGGCCGGAATCGAACCGGCACAGGCTAAACGCCCAAGGGATTTTAAGTCCCTCGTGTCTACCAATTCCACCACCCGGGCAATTTCCTAAAAGAAAAGAAGTAGAGAGACTTATATAAAAATCTCTCTACTTTGTCAACTTAAAAGAGAAAATGTTACATGAATTTTATAGAATGTTTTCCTTTTAGCTCAGTTATAAATTTATTGAAAATCTCTGCTCTTTTCATTGCCTCAAGTTTAGCCAAGGCTGCAGTCCTGTCTGTGATTTGCGATTCTTTCATAAATTTTTCAAGTTCATCTTTTTCGATTTCAATTTTATCTTGTACCTCTTTTTTTAGTACAGCGGTAATAAGCATAGTATCTTTATCCGTACTTCCACCGCTATGACTTTTTAGAAGTTTGTCATCAGCTTTAATAGTCTCTTTGGCATAATCTAATATAACTTTTCTGGTTATATAGTAATCTGCGATTTGTTTTATTCCGTCTTCTGTCTCAAGCATCTTTTTGTACTTTTCACCTAATAGTGTATCAACATAATTGGTTAGGTCACTTAATTTAATTTCATTACCATCAATGACTGCCACTACTTTACCTTTCTCACTTGAGCCAAACTGCGCAAATGCAACAATACTTGCAAATGTTACAATTAAAAATATTACCCCTAAAAGCTTTTTCATATTATCCTCCGATTATTTTCTTTAACTGAAACCTGCAAGTTGCAAATCTCAGTGAAAGAGGGGGCAATAGCCCCCCTAAATATTACTTTTTGTCATAAAATGGTGCTGGAGAAGGAAGCTTTAGTTTAAGGACTTTACTTAAAGCTGAGTCGCCACCTACTAGCTCTTTTTTCCTTCTTTCATCGTATTCTTTAAATAGTGGATGTGGTGGGAATTCTTTACCAAGGTATTTATCTTTATTGTTATACCTTTCCATCCACCTGTCAAACTTGGCTTTAGTTAAAAATCCTTCTTTATACGCATATTCGACATTAGCTTTAACTTTTTCCCAATAGTTAGGGATGATTTGATATAGTGCTGGTACGTTGTATTGTTCAGCTGTAACTATAGAATAAATGCTGCCAGGGATATCATAGATTGGATACGGGAAGAATTTTGTTGGGCTGTCACTTTCATAAATTTTTTTAGCTTCTTCTACACCATGTTCTGCACCCCAAGCAATCATTTCTTGAAGGTTATGCTGAAGTTCCCATATACCATGCCACTGAACATAGTCAGCTGCCTGCATAGCAGAACCCATTCTAAAACGTCTACCTTCATGGTGCCATGAGTTGTACATCAATTCACTTGCAGTTGTATACCAGCTTGCATTAAGTACGGTATTTGAGTATTGTTTTTCTTTGCCTTCAAGTGTTTTATCTTTAAGTGGTTTGATTAAACCTTTGCTTTCGTATAATTTTGTCCAATATACGAATTGTCTTCTGATTTCATTGTATTGCAAGTTTACCAGGTCATAAGTTAAAAAATGATCTTCAATGAAGCTTGGAGCATGGCAAGACTTACAAACAGTCTTCATCCTTTCCTCTTTTTTAGACCAGTCGCCAAGCTCTTCTTCAAACCAGATAGTTCTGTAGCTCCATGGTGCTTGTGCTTCCCAGGCAAGTCTTGCGCTCACATTATGTGTAGCTTCCACCCCTGGTGCAGCATCCATATGGCATGTTGTACAAACAGGTGCTTCAATAGGTATGGTATCTTGTTCAGATGAATTGTAATCCAAGTTCCAGTGTTTACCTTTAGAAAGGAAGATATTACCGTGTTTTGATTCAAAGTAGATTTCTTTCTGAGGGTGGTCTGGACCTAAGTGACACTCACCGCATGTGTTGGGGTTTCTTGCCTGTTCGATACTAAATGTGTGTTTTGAGTGACAAACATCACATTCGCCAATACTGCCGTCTGGCCACATAGCAGAAATGTTGTGGCACGCTTCGCAGCCTTGCTTTGTGCCAACTATTGGTTCGAAAACTGCTCTGTCAGCACTTGCATACAGCCAGAAAGGATAAACGTGCTTGCTTTTGGTGTTTTCCTCAACTTCTTTTTCATGGCACTGAGCACAGTCTTTAGGAGTTGGATGTTGAGCTACAAATTGACCGTAGTGGTCCATAGCGTCAAAATCATCCTTTTCAGCCGCGTGACATGAAAGACAGCCGATACCATTTTTGGCGTGAGCACTTTCAGCCCACTGATCTGAAACTTTTGGTGCGGCATGAGTCTCTTCGTGACAGGTAATACATTTTGCGCTGTCTGCATCAACCTGTACACCTTTGACAGTTAGGGCACTTGCAGAAAATGCTGTCAATGCAAGTGCAGCGAAAATAAAAACTAACTTCTTCATACAATACCTCCTTTTAAAGTTGTTCAGAATATATCAGCTATCTTGTTAATGTTCTGTAAAAGAAATAAAAATAATGAAAATGTTGTTAATAATAATCTTTACTAAATTTACACTAACTTATCCAAGATTTACAATCCTTTTACAAGTTTATTGATATCCTATAACTACAAATAATGCGGAGGTATTGATATGAAAAAAGGCTTAATTTTTTCATTGATAGTTGTAGCTCTGGTAGCGATTTCATTAGTAGGCTGCACTATGAAAGCAGAAAAGAAAGTGGGTCAAACGGCAGGGATTGAAAAAACTGAAAGTGGACATCCTGGAAGTATGGAGAATCTTGATTGCCTTCAGTGTCACAAAGACTTGACTACAGAGGTGACTGAGCAGTGGGAGCAAAGTGCACATGGCTTTACAGGGGTTAAATGTCAAGTATGTCATGGTGATGAGGCAAATTTTCAGGCAAAACCTAAAAACGAAACCTGCAGGGGTTGTCATTCAGATCAGTTTGATAAGAATATTGCTAAAGATTTAAGCTGCAGCACATGCCATATTGCTCATAATTTTACAATTCATAAAGTTCAGCAGTATAGATAGGAGGGATTATTATGAATATTTCAAGAAGACAGTTTATAAAAGCTTCAGCGGCTGCTGCAACTGCTGCTGCAATAGGTGTGTCAGTTCCTAAAAGAAGTTATGCGGAAGGTGATGTAGATAAATGGGTAAAAGGTGCCTGCAGATTCTGCGGTACAGGTTGCGGTGTATATGTGGGTGTTAAAGATGGTAAAGTTGTATCTATAAAAGGTAATCCGAAAGCAAAAACAAATTTTGGCTTTTTATGTGTAAAAGGCTTTTTGGCATATAAGGTAATGAACCATCCTGATAGATTAAAATACCCGATGATAAGGCAAGCAGATGGTAAGTTTAAAAGAGCAAGCTGGGATGAAGCTCTCGATTATGTGGCGAGTAAATTTAAATACTTTCATGAAAAGTATGGAAAAGATGCTGTAGCTTATTACGGCTCAGGTCAGTGTTTGACAGAAGAGAGCTATACATTTAATAAGCTCTGGAAAGGTGGCTTTGGCAGCAATATGGTTGAAGGTAATCCGAGACTTTGTATGGCAAGTGCCGTAGGCGGATATATTACTACATTTGGCTCAGATGAGCCTGTGGGAAGCTATGCGGATATTGAGCAAGCAAATTGTATTTTTCTTGTTGGTTCAAACACAAGTGAGTGTCACCCAATTATATTTAGAAGGATTATGAGAAGAAAGCTTGATAATCCCGGTGTAAAAATAATCGTTTGTGAACCGAGAAAAACAAATACTGCAAAAATTGCCGACCTTTGGTTGCCTGTGGACCCGGGTACCGATTTGGCGGTATTTCACAGTATGGCCAGAGAAATTATTAAAAATAACTGGGTGGACAAGGCATTTATTGACAAAAATACAAGGGTTACTGATGGCAAAAATACTTATAGCTTTGAAAAATATGCTGAATTTGTTGAGCAATTTGACCCCGAGTCTGTTGAAAAGCTGACAAGGTGTCCTGCTGAAAATATTAGAAAAGCTGCAGAATGGTTTGCTACAAGCGGTGCTTCTATGACCCTTTGGACAATGGGGCTTAACCAGAGGACAAGAGGTGTTTGGGCTAACAATCTTATTCACAACCTTCATCTTATTACAGGAAACATTTGTAAGCCTGGTGCAGATTCATTTTCCCTTACAGGACAGCCAAATGCATGTGGCGGTGTAAGGGAAACTGGAACTCTCTGTCACCTTCTTCCTGGTACCAAGCCGGTAACTAATGACAAGTGGCGTGCTCATGTAGAAAAAGAGTGGGGTATTGCTCCGGGGACAATCGATCCTAAACCGGGATTTCACACAATGAAGATGTTTGATTCTTTGGGTGGCGAAGATGACCCGAACAAACCTATAAAGGCAATGCTTACTTCCACTACAAATCCGGCTCAGTCCTTACCTAACTTAAATAAATATGTAAAAGGGATGAAAGATGCTTTTCTTGTAGTTATTGATATTTTCCCTACAAGGACTACACAGCTTGCTGATGTAGTGCTACCTGCTGCATTCATTTATGAAAAAGGTGGTGTGTTTGGCTGTAGCGAAAGGAGAAGTCAACTTACGGAAAAATGTGTTGAACCACCTTTTGAAGCAAAGCCTGACATATGGATTGCAGCTCAAATAGCGAAAAGGATGGGGCTTGAGAAGTTAATCCCATGGAATATGGATGACTCAATGAAGGCTAATGAAATGGCTTGGACAGAGTATACAAGGGTTACCAAAGATACTGACCATACTCTTTACGGTGCGACATACGATAGATTAAAAAGAGAACCTGCAGGGATTCAGTGGCCTTGTCCGTCTGTTGACCACCCCGGCACATATAAGAGATATGTCAGAGGGATGGACCCAATGTTTGATCATAAAGGGTTTTTGGCAAAATTTGGCAAGCAAATTCCAAGTGATGCAAAAGTATATTTTTACATGGATAGCAAAAATGAAGGTAAGGCAAATATATGGCTTAGACCTTACAAGGAAGCTGCTGAAGTGCCTGATGCCCAATACCCATTTTACCTTACAACCGGTAGGGTGATAGAGCAGTGGCATACAGGGACTATGACTATGAGGATTCCAGAAATTGCAAGGGCTCATCCTAACGGTTATGTTGAGATTCACCCTGCGGATGCCTCAAAATACAATATTGTTACAGGTGATATGGTGCTTGTTGAAAGCAAACGAGGTAAGTCCGTATTGCCTGCTGTAGTTACTAAAACTTCAATGCCTGGAATACTTTTTGTGCCATGGCATGATCAGGCTTTTGATCGAATGATTAACTTTGTGTGCAATGATGCAGTTGACCCGGGTTCAAAAGAGCCTGAATTTAAAATTGCAGCAGTAAGGATTCAGAGGGTATCAGGGCCTGTTAAAATAGAAGATAAGGTTGTTATTACAGATATTAATTCTGCATACAGTTAAAGAAGAGCCCCTTTTTAGGGGCTTTTCAAATGTAAGGAGTAGCTTATGCTAATAGTTGGTAGTGTTGTAAATATAATTGATGATATGGCAGAAAAAGCATTATCAATATTAAGAGGATATAAAGAGATTGAGGTATATTCTATAACTGAAGATAGAAGAAGGATAATCGTTGTGTTTGAAGTTGAGGGGGAAAAGGAGCTTGAAAAAATATGTGAAGAGCTTAAAAGTCATGATGAGATAATAGATATAGGGCATCACTACTGCAACTTTGAAGAAGCAGTAGAAAAGATTGAAAAGGGTGAGGTTACGCCTGAAGTGTTTAGATTTAAGGATAAAAAAAAGATTAAAATATGAGTTTAAAAGAGACTCTTCAAAAGTTTTTGTCTAATAATCCGTTTAAAGGTTTTTTTAAGCAGAATAGGCTTAGACCACCCGGTGCTGTGGCTGAGAAGATGTTTATGGAGCTTTGCATTAGATGTGCAAGGTGCATAGAAGTTTGTCCATATGACAGCATAAAAAGGGCTGACCTTTTTGAAAAATTACAGATTGGAACGCCATATATTTTTGTAGAGGAAAGAGCTTGTTATCTTTGCATGAAATGTCCCGAAGTTTGTCCTACAGGAGCTTTAAATAATAATCTTATTAATCCTGAAAAAGTAAGTATCGGCAAGGCTGTAATAAATCAGAAAGAGTGCCTAAATTTCCAGTATTACAAAGAAGAGGAGACAGGAAAAGTAACAGGTAAGGCACAGATTTGCAGCACTTGTTACAACGTATGTCCATTTACAGACGAAGCAATAGTAATGGAAAAATATATACTCCCTGTAGTTACGGAAAAATGTGTTGGGTGTGGGATATGTGTGGAGAAATGCCCTGTTAAAACAAAAGACGGGAAGGCTATAAATGTTATACCTACAGGTATGGGGGACGTAAAGGATGCAGGATATTATTACAGAAGGTCAAAAGTACTAAAATCTAATCCTAAAGAGTATAGAGATATTTTAAAGGGGGAAAAGTTAATAGAGCGCAAGCAGGGTATTTCTACGTTTGGTAAGAAGAAAGAGTTTAAGTACGATTTTGATATAAATGCGTCTATTGAAGGTTGGGAAACTAATGAAGATTAAGAGCATCAGGCGAAGTATACAGATTTTTGTTTTTTTACTAATGTTTATTGTGCCTGTTTTGAATATATTTGAGATTTATTTTATCAAAGGGACATTTTATTCTATCGATGTAGGCAGCATTGCAATGGCTGACCCGTTGGCAGTTTTCCAGGCTATTGTTGCATCAAAATCTTTTACTCTGACAATGCTTGCCTCGATTATAATTCCTATTATGCTTCTTTTGATATTCGGAAGAATTTGGTGCAGTTACATGTGCCCCTACTACTTTATTACAGAGATGATAGAAGGTTTAAGAAAAAAGTTGCGTTTAAAATCTAATAAGCCTAAATATGCAAAAGAACATCTTTACAAAACAAATGTATTAAGGCTTTCCTTTTTATTGTTTGGATTATTTGTTATGGGAATTGCCGGAATACCACTTTTGAATCTTATTTCAGCTCCGGGGATTATTTCATCCCAGGCACTTGTTATGGTAAAGTTCGGTTATGTCACTTTTGAAATAGTTTTTATTCTGTTTTTAATAGTAATGGAGTTTTTTTATTACAAATTTTGGTGTCGTTACTTTTGCCCTACGGGGAGCTTTTTGTCTGTCTTGGGGCTTAAAAGAATGTTGAACGTGAAGAAAATTAATGAAGACTGCTCAATGTGCCTAAGTTGTATCAAAGTTTGCCCTATGGCTATTAATCCTATGGAGGATGGGCAGAGTATTGCATGCAATAATTGTGGGGATTGCATTGATAATTGCCCAGATAACCATAAAAGGCCAACATTAAAATATTTTATAAAGTAGTTCTTATTTCAAGTTTTTAATTTAAAATTTTGTGGGTGATGTCTTAGTAACAAAATAAATAAAGAATAATAGTAAAAGTGTTGATTTGATAATTTTTTAGTGTAATAATTATTGATATGAATGAGTGTAAGATACTTATAATTGATGATGATATTGAGATAGTTCAACTGTTAAAACTTCTGCTGTCAAGCGAAGGATTTAGTGTAGTAAGTAGCACGACTGCATTTGGAGGGCTTGAACTTTTCAAAAAAAATAAATTTACACTTGTTATTCTTGATTTGGGGCTGCCTGACCTTGATGGAGAGCATTTGTGCAAGATTTTAAGGAAAGAATCGGATGTGCCTATAATTATTTTATCGGCAAAAGAGAATGTAACTGCAAAGGTTTTGTGTTTTGAATATGGTGCAGATGATTATATTACAAAGCCGTTTGAGAATATGGAGTTTCTTGCAAGAGTAAAGGCGATTATGAGAAGGTGTTGTACAAACGGTAGTGAAGATTCTCAAGATACCATTACTTACAAAGGTCTTCTTATCGATTTAAAGAGCAGAGAAGCCACATTTAAGGATAAAAAGATAGACTTTACTCCAAAAGAGTTTGATGTGCTTGTTTATTTATTGAAAAGTGTAGGGCAAATTGTTAGTCGAGAGCAGATTATCAAAGAGCTTTGGGGGACAAACACACTTTATAAATGGTCGAGAAGTCTTGATGTTCATATTCAGCATATCAGAAATAAACTTTCAAAGTTCATCCCGGACATTATTAAAACAATTTCCGGTGTAGGCTATAAAATAGATAAATGAAACTTTCAGCAAAACTAATCTTATTTTTAACAATTATAATGATATTTACCCTTTCTCCAATTTTATTAATTATATGGAACCATCAAAGAAATATAATTTTTGAACAAGCAAAGATTCAGGCTAAGACACTTTTTGACATGATTATAATTACAAGACAGTGGGTTGCAGAAAACAGAGATAGGATTGAGCCTGTCCCCGCGGTTGCTACTAAAGAGCTTTCAAAATATGCCAATAAAATGACAAATTTTCGGTTTCACATAACCAGTGATATTTTGGTTAATCCTGAAAATGCACCTGATGATTTTGAGAAAGGAGCAATTAAGCTCTTTAGAAATGGTGTCAAAGAGTATGAGGATGTTACGTATGATAAAAAGGTTGGAAAAGTTTACAGATATATGGCTCCCCTTTTTATAAATGAGTCATGTTTGACTTGTCACGATTATCAAGGGTATAAGGTAGGGGACTTTAGAGGGGGGATATCTATTTTTATCCCTCTCAAAGAGATTGAACAATCTATAAAGGCAAATAACAGGCTTTTTTATACTACAGCATTTATAATGTTTACATCTTTGCTTATCGGTATAATTGTTTTGCTTCATACGTTGATTTTAAAATACTTAAAAAGACTAAGTCTCAGCGCAAAGGGGATTATTAATAATAAAAGTATAGCAATTCCCGTGTTTAATACCGGTGATGAGATTCAGGAATTGTCTGAAGCATTCAATAAAATGTATAACCAAATTATAAAAAATGAAGAAAATCTCAAGATAAAATTGAAAGAGGCAATTTCAGAATACATAAAAATACATGATGAGCTTGTTATAAAAAACCAGGAGCTTCTCAAGTCTAATAAATTCAAATCCGATGTAATTGATTCCCTTGCTCATGAGATAAGGACACCTTTGACCAAAATTATTTCATACAGCGATATTTTATTAAGGACTAAAAACGATGAAGAGGTTGAAGAAACAGCCAAAAAGGTAATTGTAAGAAATGCCGGATATTTAAATAGACTGTTTAATCATTTTCTGATTTTAACAAAACTTGAATATGCAACTTTTGAGTTTAAAAAGGAAAATATTTTATTACGTAATATGGTTATTAAATGGATTAATTTTTATAATGATGAAATATCTAAAAAAAATATAAGGGTAAAAATAGATATCCCTGAAGATTTATTTATTGTGGTAGATGAAGATTTTTTTGACCATGTTTTAAATAATCTTATATCTAACGCGATAAAATATAATATTGATTTTGGGAAGATAGAAATATCTGCAAAGTGCGAGGGTGATAAAACTATCATAAGTGTGTATGACACAGGGGTAGGTATTAAAGATGACGAGAAAGATAAAATTTTTCAAAGATTTTATCGCTCTGAAAATGTCAAGAAGAGGATATCAGGAACCGGGTTAGGATTGTCAATTGCTTACAGGGTTGTCGAAAAGATGGGTGGAAAATTGAAGGTTGAATCTATTTTTGGTAAATATACGGTATTCACAATTACTCTTTACAATAAATAAGGGAGGATAGTGTGAAAATAATTTATTCAATAATTGTACTAATTTTTTCTTTTAATTTATCGGCAATTAGCGGACAGTTTGACAAGATTGTAATAATATCTATAGATGCTTTGCACCCTGATGCTGTTACGGAAGTTAATTGTCCAAATATTTTTAAATATATAAAAAATGGTTTGTACATACCTGACGGCAAAAGTACAATTCCGCCAAAAACATTGATTGCACATACATCTATGATTACAGGGCTTACTCCTCAGCAAAACGGGAAAACTGATAATGTGTGGAAGAAGGGGGATAAAAAGATTGAAAAGCCAACACTTTTTTTGACAGCAAAGAAATCAGGTTACGGGACGGCTTTTATTTACAGCAAGCCAAAGCTTGGTTTTCTTGCAGACAGTTATGTGGATTATGAAAAATATTCAAGAGATAACGCTATTGAGGAAACAGTAAAATTTTTAAATCCAAATGAAAAACAATTTATTTTTTTACACGTAAGCGGTCTTGATTTTGTAGGGCCTGAGAGCGGGTGGATGTCAAAAGAGTATATGGAAGAGTTTAACTTTATTGATGAAATGCTTGGATATCTATTTAAAAAACTTGAAAATAGTAAGCCTTATCTTCTTGTTATTACATCTGACCATGCGGGGCATGATAAAATTCATGGTTCAAATCACAAGGAAGATTTTAAAAGACCTGTTATTATCTATTCAAGTGAAGAAAAGATTACAAAAGTTAGTGTAGATGCAAGGCCGATAGAGAATTTAAAAAAGATTGTAGAAGGTTTATATTTGAAATAAAAAAGGGAGCTAAAAACGCTCCCTTAAATTATTTATTTGCATTTTTCCAATCGGAAAGGAATTTCTCAATCCCAATATCAGTAAGCGGGTGTTTCAGCATTTGCATTACAACTTTGTGTGGAAGTGTCGCTATATCAATGCCGTTTTCCATAATTTTTAATACGTGTTCCGGATGTCTGACGCTTGCTGCAATTACTTCTGTTTCATATCCGTATGTATCAACAATATCCTGGCACTGGATAGCAAGCTCCATCCCGTCATGCCCTATGTCATCAAGTCTTCCAACAAATGGACTGATATATCTTGCTCCAGCCTTACAGGCAAGGACGGCTTGATTCGGAGAAAAAATAAGGGTCATATTCACGGGGATATCTTTGTCAGATAAATATCTTGTAGCCTTAAGCCCGTCCAAAGTGAAAGGGATTTTTACAACAACATATTCACTTATCTTTACAAGCTCTTCAGCTTCAGTTATCATCCCTTCATAATCTGTTGCAATAACTTCAGCACTGACAGGACCTTTGACTATATCACAAATGGCCTTTATTGTAGATTTGAAATCTTTTTTCTCTTTGGCTATCAGACTTGGGTTGGTTGTAACACCATCTAATATTCCAAGAGAGCTAATCTCTTTTATCTCTTCTATATTTGCAGTATCTAAAAAAATTTGCATACTAACCTTCCTTTTTATTTTTGGCTATAAATTTGTCTCTGCACTCTTCTGAGCAAAAATAATATATATTGTCATACAATTTTACCTTATAGGGAGTTTCCATTTCAACAAAGGTTTCACAAATAGGATCTTTGACAAGCTCAACGGGGGTAGCTGCTATTTCATCCTTTTTATCACCGGACAGCTTTTTACTGTTTCTAAAAAGGGTAAAGGTAATATAAATGAGGAATGCAGTTAATAGAAATTTAATAATCATATTATCTTCTCTCTCTCTTCTTTTTACCTTTTTCTGGGACAATGTAAAGAGTTTTTATGTCTCCGTTACCGTAACTTTCTGTTTTAACACCTTTAATTTCTTTTACCGACATATGAATCTCTTTTCTAATCATTGTCACCATAGGAGGCATTTTAGCCGGCTTTCCGGTCCTTAATACATTTGCAGCAAGAGAAGTGGCTTTTTCTTTAAGATAAGTCAGAATTCTGTCTCTATAATTTTCTACGTCCAAGATAAATTGTTTGTCGCTTTCATCTTCCAGGTTAAAAATCTTATCTATTATATGTTGAAGTGCATTTAAGGTTTGAGCAGTCTTGCCAATTAATATGTTAGAGTCTTCTGAGATTATGTTAAATTTACAGGTCGGGTAGTCTTCAATAATTTCAACCCTAAAATTATGAATATCCATTTTTTCAAGTATTTCGGTCAAAGTTAATTTGATTTTTCTTTTCAAATATTCATAATCATTGACTTTAATCTTATATAGTCCGTTTTTTCTGCCTATACCCAAAAAACCTTTTGAGCCTTCCTCTATTACCTCTGCTTCAATAAACTCTCTTGGATATTTCTGCTCACTTACAACTTTATCTATAGCTTCATCGATTGACTGAGCTTCTATTTCAAAGTACTTCATACATACCTCACGCAGTTTTTTTGTTAATAATAATTTGTTGCCCGATTGATAAAATATTGTTTGTTAACCAGTAGATTACTAGCCCTGAAGGGAAGTTCAAAAACATAAAAGTAAAAATAACGGGCATAAAAAGAAATAGTTTCTGCTGAATCGGATCGCCAGCGGCAGGTGTTAGTTTCTGTTGGAAAAACATAGAAGCACCCATTAAAATTGGCGTTATGTAATATGGGTCTTTTTCTGATAAGTCTGCAAGCCAAAAAATAAAAGGAGCACCCTTTAATTCGATAGAGACTAATAATGCTTTGTAAAGAGCAAAGAAAATTGGAATCTGAATAAGCATTGGCAAGCATCCGCCCATAGGATTTACACCGTGTTTTTTATATAACTCCATCATAGCAGCATTCATCTTTTGTGCATCGCCCTTAAATTTTTCCTTAATTTCAGTCATCTTAGGTTGTAAATCTTTCATTTTTTTCATAGACGCCATACTCTTGTATGTTAAAGGGTAGGTAATGATTTTAATTATTATTGTCAAAAGTATTATTGCCCATCCATAATTTTTGGTTGCTCCGTAAAAGATGTTCATAACTTTTAACATTGGGATGGCAAGGAAAGAGAATACACCAAAGTCGATACTTTTTTCCAAATCATAACCGTAAGATGAGAGCAAATCATATTTCTTAGGTCCCACAAAGAGTATGAAACTTTTTTCATCTTTAGATTTCGGGTTTAGTATTACTTCAGCACTGCTTTTAACTATGGCAGAATCATTATATTTTTGAAAGATTGCATTTTTTACATCCTTGTTGACTTTTATTAATGCAAAGTATTTGGAAGTGTACCCAAGCCACTCAGCATCCTTTACTTCGATATCTTTATCTATTTTATTAGGTTTTTGCTGTTTAACCTTTTTACCATCGTAAGCTAATGGGCCTGAAAATAAATATTTGCTATCTACAAAACCTTGACCTAATCCTGGTCCTATCGCCACATCATAAGGTAATTTTATAGAGCTGTCTGATATATTTGCTAAAGACTCTTTTACAGTTATCAAATAAGATTCGTCTATAATATATTGTCTTGAGACAACAACGTTATCTTTTTCGTAGTTAAATTCTATAATCTTTTTACCACCATTGTCATATACTTTTCTGTTTGATGGTTTTACATTGAGTGTGTTAATTTTTAAATAGTCCCCTTTTTCAGCTTGAAATTGCGGGGATATACCGGCGTGTGCAAAATTTTTAATTTTTACGCTATTTATATTACCTGTATTTTCATTAAAATAAACTATCAGATTATCTGTCTCCACCTCAAAGTTTTTAACAATAGTTTCCTGTGAGGTTTCAACAGGTTTAGTTTGAGTCTCTACGACGTCAGGTTCTAAGTTTTTTGAGTTAGTTTTATTAGCGGTGGCTACATTGTCAGCAGTAGTGTTGTCAACAACCACAGGTGCAGGTTTGTAAATAAATTGAAAAATCATTAATACAGCCATACTGAGTACTACGGCAAGTAAAGTCCTCTTATCCATAAATATAATTCCTCCAACAGAATTTTGATAAAGTAGTTTGTGTTATTTGTGTGTGAATTCTCATTTGACCGGGTCAAATCCTCCCTTACTAAAGGGATTACAACGTAAAATACGATATGCGGACATTATCAGCCCTTTTACAACCCCTTTTTTTGCGATGGCTTCTTTTGCATATTGAGAGCAAGAGGGATGGTATCTGCAATTTCTTCCTAAAAAAGGTGAAATTGCATAACTATAAAAATCAATTGTCAGAATCAGAAATTTTTTTAAGTAATTCGAGATAGTCTTCGCGAATTTCATTATAATCAGCCTTAAGTATATCAGGTTTAGCTATCGTAATAATAGAGACGTTTTCAGGCAGGATATGCTTATTAATCCGGTATATCTCTCTTAATTGTCTTTTTAATCTATTTCGTATTACCGCTTTTTTGCTGACTTTCTTGCTGACAACAAAACCAGCTTTGCGGAGATACTCACTTTTAAAAACTACATATATTAAAAGATACCGTCCGTAGTGCTTTTTCCCCTGCCTGTAAACTTTTAAAAATTCACTATTTTTTCTAAGCTTTTCTGCCTTTTTAAAAGACAGGTCCATAATATAAAATTAGATAGCTAATCTTTTTCTGCCCTTAGCTCTTCTTCTTTTTAATACAAGTCTGCCACCGCGAGTTTTCATCCTAGCTCTAAAACCATGAGTGCGCTTTCTTTTAATATTGCTAGGTTTTTTCATCGTGCGCATTTGAGCCATAGTAATACCTCCACTTAATTATAAACAAGGAACGAGATTATATATACAAGGTAAAGTTTTGTCAACAAAATGTGACAAATTTGTTATTTTTGTTCTTCAAGCTCTGCTACAAACTTAAGCGGATTAACCGGTACTCCGTTAACCAAAACTTCGTAATGACAGTGAGGGCCGGTACTTTTACCGGAGCTTCCCACTTTGGCAATTACGTCACCTTTGCTAACTCTGTCTCCAACCTTCACCAAAAGTTTGCTGTTATGACCATACCTTGTTACAAAGCCAAATCCATGATCTATTGATACCATATTTCCGTAGCCCGGTTTATAGCCTGCAAAAATGACAAGTCCGTTTGCAGTAGCTTTTATGTCACTTCCATACATAGATGCTATATCTACCCCTTCGTGAAATACCCTCCTGTTAGTAAAAGGGGATATCCTGTAGCCGAATTTACTTGATATCCACCCGTTTACAGGTAAGATTGAGGGGGTAGACAAGTAAAAAAGTCTTTGTTCTTCAAGCATATCAACCAATTCTGAAAGGCTGTTTTCCCTTTCTTGTAATTTGGTTGATAAAGAAGCGAGCGTTTCATTCAGGTCTTCAAAATATTGTTTTTCTTTTCTCTTAGAAACTGCTGACAAATCTTTTGACAGGTCAACTTCTTTTCCGCCTATTGCAAGCTGAGTATCCGATTCAGCGACTACTTTTGAAAGGTTTCTTACTTTATTTTCCAATTGGTCAAGATAAACTATTTTTTCATTAATTTTGTCTATTTGGTTTCTATATTCAGCTATTTTTAATTTTAATAGTTCATTCTCTTTTCCATAGGTAAGCATTTGCTCCCTTTCAGAATAAAGATTAAACAGAAAGTAGAATGATACTGAAGATACGATAAAGAATATTGCCAAGGAGTATAAAGTATATTTTATTACTGAGGTATTGACCTTCTTCTTGTAGACTTTTGAATAGTCATTCTCTTTAAAAATAAGAATCGAAAGTTTTTCATTCTTTTTTGGTTTTTTAGCTTTCATCACTTAATTTTAAGCTCCTCTAATATTTCAGATGCTTTATCGCATGCTTCTTCAGCTTTGACCTTTATAAGCTCACCGGTCTTTCTGATATATATTTCTACGCAACCTTCCGCAAGAGTTTTTTTGCCTACATTAATTCTTAAAGGGTATCCAATAAGGTCAGCATCGTTAAACTTAACGCCAGCCCTTTCATTTCTGTCATCTATACAAGCGTCGACACCTTTATTTAATAGAGAGCTATAAATATTATCGGCAGTTTTTATTACTTCATCATCATTTGTATTTACGGGTACAACTACAATTTCAAATGGGGCAAGTTGTACAGGCCATATTATCCCTTTTTCATCATGGTTTTGCTCTATTGAAGCAGCAGCAGTCCTGCCTATCCCTATCCCGTAACACCCCATGACCATAGGTTTTGGCTTTCCATCTTTATCCAAAAACACACAATTCATGCTGTCAGAATATTTGGTACCAAGCTTAAATATATGACCTACCTCTATCCCTTTGGTTATCTGAAATTTACCCTTATGGCATTCAGGACAAATATCACCAGGGGTTGCATTCCTGAAGTCTCCGAACTCATCTACCTTAAAATCTCTATCATGGTTTACATTTAGTAAATGCAAATCTTTTTCATTTCCGCCAACAACGTAATTTTTTAAGTATTTAATAGCATTGTCAGCATAAATTTTACATTTAAGCCCTATGGGACCTGAATATCCGATAGGTCCGTTTGATACATGTTCTATATCATCTTTCCCGGCAAATTCTATTGTTGAGCCACTTAAAAAGTTTTTAACCTTTGGAAGATTAAGCTCATGGTCACCACGAACCATAACTGCTACAATTTCTTCATCCACTTTTAATATCATTGTCTTGACAATTTTGCTTGAAGGTAAATTTAAAAAGTTTGCAACATCTTCCACCGTTTTTTGCTTGGGGGTATATTTTTTTTCGATTTCTGCAAATTGTTCATTATTTTCAATTGGGATATCAACAACGACTGCTTTTTCAATATTTGCAGAGTATGAGCAGTTATCACATGAAATTACAAAATCTTCTCCAGTGTCAGCCAGTACCATAAATTCGTGGGAAAATGAGCCTCCGATTGCTCCGCTGTCCGCATCAACCATGCGGTATTCTAAACCACAGGCCTCAAAAATCTTGCAATATGCTTCTTTCATTTTATTGTAGCTGATTTCTGCCCCATCATTGTCCACGTCAAATGAATATGCATCCTTCATTATAAATTCTCTACCTCTCATAAGTCCAAAACGAGGTCTGATTTCATCTCTAAATTTTGTCTGAATTTGGTAAAGGTTTATCGGAAGTTGTTTGTATGATTTAATATCATTGCGAACAATGTCGGTAATTACCTCTTCGTGCGTGGGACCAAAACAAAATTCCCTGTCATGCCTGTCTTTAATCCTCAGCAGCTCTTTTCCATAAACAAACCATCTGCCTGATTCTTTCCACAACTCTGCAGGAACAACTGCCGGCATGAGGGTTTCAATGGCACCCGCCTCATTCATATATTTTCTTACGATATTTTCTACTTTTTTGATAACTCTTAAACCTAAGGGGAGATAAGAATAAATCCCTGCTGCAGCTTTTTTTATCATCCCCGCTCGCAGCATCAGCTTATGGCTTATAACTTCAGCATCAGAAGGTGTTTCTCTCAGTGTTGGTATATAATATTGTGACAATCTCATTTATTACCCCAAAATGTTTTTACAATTTTAACATATTATTTAACTCTTTAAATTAACAGCTTTTTTTAATTTTATCAATTAAATTTTAATATCTTTAGGAAAATTATAAATTTTTACTGATTTTTTCTTAAAAGTGTATTATATAGCTGAATTTAAAAGGGCTAATATTACTTTTTGGGAAGGTAAATTATGAGATTTGATATTGCTAAAAGCGGTAGCGGTTTAACTTATGAGATTAGGAATATAGTAAGGGTCGCAGAAGAGCTGATGAAAAGTGGCAGGCAGGTTTATTTTGAAAATATTGGAGACCCTGTAATTAAAGGGGAGAAAATACCTGTCTGGATGAAAGATATTATAAAAGAAGTGGTTGATGAGGATTTATCATTTGCATATTCACCTACAAAAGGGGTTTTAGCTACAAGAGAGTTTCTTGCTCAGCAGGTTAATAAAAAAGGTGGAGTACAGATAACTCCTGAAGATATTATATTCTTCAATGGTTTGGGGGACGCTATAGCGAGAAGTTATAGTTCAATGAGAGTTGATGCGAGGGTTATCATGCCTGAACCAACATATTCTACGCATTTGCTTGCAGAGGTGCTTCATGCATCTTTCCCTCCAAATACATACAAGATGAATCCTTATAATAATTGGCATCCTGACATGAACGAGCTTGAAAGAAAGGTTAAAAGTCATAACTCCATAGTGGGTATTTTGGTTATTAATCCTGATAATCCTACCGGTTTTGTGTATCCGGAAGAGACTTTGAGAAAAATCGTTGAGATAGCAAAAAAGTATGATTTGTTTCTTATATTTGATGAGATTTATAACAATATGACATACAACGGGCAGAAAACAGTTTCATTGTGTGAGATTATTGGGGATGTGCCGGGAATGAGTATGAAGGGTATTTCAAAAGAGTGTCCTTGGCCCGGAGCAAGATGCGGATGGATTGAGGTATACAATGCAGATAAAGACCCTGCTTTTAAAAGGCTGGTTAATGCGATTTTAAACCAAAAAATGGCGGAGGTATGCTCTACTACTCTTCCTCAGATGGCGATTCCAAAGCTTATGTCCCATCCCGATTATGATAATTACCTCAAAGAGAGGGTAGTTCATTACGAAAAGCTTTCAAATATTGCTTACAATATTTTAAAAGACGTGCCTTATACTATTGTCAATAGAACGAATGGCGCGTTTTATATGACTGTTGCCTTTAATGAGGCGGTATTGAATAATAAGCAATACTTGAAAATAGAAGATAATAACGTGAGGGAATTTGTAGAAAAGATTACTGGTGATAACATCGAGCTTGATAAGCGATTTGTCTATTACCTGCTTGGCTCAACAGGGATATGTGTTGTGCCTCTTACATCTTTTTTTACAAGCTTGCCCGGTTTTAGGATGACGCTTCTTGAGAAAGATGTTGATAAGTTTGAAGCAAATATGAAGGTGTTGGCAAAAGCGATAGTAGAATACGTAGAATCTACAAAATAATTTAAGGGGCATATTTGTGCCCCTTTTTCTTTACAAAACTTTGAAAAAGCCTTTAAATTTAATAAGTTTTGACATATAATGAGTTTTCATTAATAAAGAGGTTATTTATGAAGGTAACTTTTCTCGGTCATTCCGCTTTTTTGTTTTCGCAAGATAATCTCAGTGTGTTAATAGATCCTTTTCTAAAAGAGAACCCTTTGAGGACAGGGTTAAATTACGATGTAAAAGCCGACTATATCTTAGTAAGTCACGGTCACAGAGATCATTTAGGTGACACGGTTGAACTGGCATTAAAATACAATTCAAAGGTAATATCTGTTTTTGAGATTTCAAATTATCTAACTTCAAAGGGGTTAAACAATCTTGTGCCTATGAATATAGGTGGCCAGCTAAGAACCGAATTCGGATATGTAAAAATGGTCATGGCAGTTCATTCCTCAAGTATACCGGATGGAGAGTCGGTTATAAACGGTGGGGTTCCTGCAGGGTTTATTATTAACTTTTTTGGAAAGACAATATATTTTGCAGGTGATACTGCACTGTTTGGGGATATGAAACTTATAGGAGATTTATACAATATAGATATTGCTTTGCTCCCTATTGGCGGGCACTTTACAATGGATACAAAAGATGCGTTATGTGCAATTGATATGTTAAGACCGAAGTTAGTAATACCTATGCATTTTAATACTTGGCCTGTTATAAATGCAGACGTAGATAGTTTTTTAAAAGAGTCAGAAAATAAAGGGGTAAAAGGGGTTTGCCTTGATGTCGATGAATCGATTGAAATATAAAATTTCCAAAGAAGAGGCTATTGAGCTTTATAATTCTACAGACCTTTTAAGTATTGGCAATGAGGCTAATGAGATTAGAAAAGGGCTTCATCCTGAGAATACGGTAACATTTGTGATAGATAGGAATATAAATTATACAAACATATGCTCTTGCAGATGCAAATTTTGTGGATTTTACAGAGATGAAACAGATAGTGATGCTTATATTATTTCTGATGAAGAGTTGTTTAAAAAAATAGATGAGACTATAGAGCTCAAAGGGACTCAAATCTTAATTCAAGGGGGTTTAAATAAGAATCTTAAGATAGATTATTATGAAAATCTCTTAAAAAAGATTAAGGATAGGTACGATATCTGGATACACGGTTTTTCACCGCCTGAAATTTACCATATTGCTGAGATAAGTAATCTAAGCGTAGAAGATGTTTTGAAAAGATTGATTGATAAAGGGCTTGACTCTATTCCCGGAGGCGGTGCCGAGCTTTTAGTCGATAGTGAAAGAGCAAGAATCAGCCCTAACAAAATTAACTCTGAGAAATGGCTTAATGTTATGAGGGTAGCTCATAATCTTGGACTCAAAACGACAGCCACGATGATGTTTAAAAAGGGTGACAGTATTGAATATATTTTAGAGCATATGGAGAAGATTAGAAGCTTGCAAGAGGAAACAGGTGGCTTTACGGCATTTATCCCGTGGCCTTTTCAGCCACACAACACTGAGCTTGGTGGCGAGGTCGTTACTGCAACGGAATATTTGAAAATATTGGCGTTATCAAGGATTTTTCTGTATAACATAGGTAATATTCAGGTATCTTGGGTAACTCAAGGGCCAAAGATAGGGCAAATTGGTCTGTTTTTTGGTGGTAATGATTTTGGAAGTTTGATGATTGAGGAAAATGTGGTAGCTGCTTGTGGAGCGACATACAGCATAACGGTCGAAGAGATTGTTAACAACATTGAAAAAGCAGGTTTTAAAGCAGCACAAAGGGATATGCAATACAACATACTGAGGGAATTTTAATTGAAGAAAGATATTTTTGATATACTTGTAGAAATTTCCGAAATAATGAATACCATTTTTGAAACAGATGAGCTTATTCCTCAAATCCTAAATATTACGGAAAAATTTCTAAACGTGAAAAGAGTGTCTTTGATGCTTATTGATGACAATAAGCTAAAAATAATTGCCGCAACAAATCTTCCCGTGAACTTTAAAGAGATAGAGATTCCTATTGGCGAAGGGATAAGCGGACGAGTCGCCATGAGTGGTAAGCCTGTTATAGTAAACAATGAGTCTTCCTGCGAGGATGAGTTAGGGTACAAGGCTAAATCTTACCTTTCATTTCCACTTAAAGTTAGGGATAAGGTTATAGGTGTCTTGAACTTGACAGATAAAGAGAATGATTTCTTTAATAATACTGATGTGAAAATAGCAGGGTATATTGCTTCACAATGTGCACTTGCCATTAACAGATTCTCCTTGTATGAGGAGAAGAAGAAAACAGAGCACTTGAAGGTGATTGGAAAATTCACAAGCTCTATTGCGCACGATATTAAAAATCTGCTCCAAATTGTTCAAAGTTATATCGAGCTTATGGAAATAGAGATGGAAGGGGAGTCCGAAATAAAGCTTTATATTGACTCTATTTGCACCGAAGTAAAGCTTATTCATGGTCTGACTCTTGATATTCTTGACTTTGCTAACAAACAGATAAATCTTAGAAAGAGTAGAGTTAGGTTGAGCGATTTCCTGAATGAGATAAAAAAACATGCCGATATTCTTACCAATTTGACACCTATAAAATTTGAAGTGACTTTTGAAGAAGATATCGAATTTGAGTGTGACAAAGAAAAACTTTTTAGGGTATTTTTTAATCTTATTAATAATTCTATTGAAGCAGTAGGAGAAAATGGTAATATTGGATTAGATGTTAAGAAAAAAGATGGAGACCTGATATTTGAGCTGATTGATGACGGGAAAGGGATAAAAAAAGAAAATATTGACAAGATATTTGACCCATTTTTTACTTCCGGCAAGATGAAAGGTACAGGTTTAGGGCTTGCGGTAGTAAAAGAGATTGTTCAGGCTCATAAAGGAGTTATAACTGTTGAGTCAGAAGAGAATAAATATACTAAGTTTACAGTGAGGATACCTATTGTCTGATATTATAGGAATTGTATCAAAAACCACAAAGGATGACTTTCTTAGAATTTTGCGAGATGTTTATCATCTGAAAAATGATGAATTTGTCATCTCGGAATCGGATGAGCAATATAAGGCGGAAATAAACGTCAGTAGAGATATCCCCGGTGTTTTTAGAATAAAAATAAGTGACGATGTTATGCGTGCTTATTTATCTTTGTATCCCCCTGTCAATCAAGGGAAGAAGGTAAATATTGAAGAGATTTACAGTGAATTGGAAGCTCTTGGTATAAAGACAGGTCTAAAAAGGGAATCTATAAAGGAAAGTATCACTATTGCAGAGTTTGGAAATATAGTTGAAAATGTAAAGATAGCTGTTGGCGTCGAACCTATAGATGGTAAAGATGCAAAACTTGTAAAACATTATGAGGAAAAGATTGAAAAAAAAGAGATAAAGTATAATGAAAAAGTTGATTATAGAGATATAACTAATATTATCAATGTGAAAGAGGGCGAACTTTTAATTACAAAAAGACCCCCCACAAAGGGTGTGCCAGGAGTTACCGTTAAAGGGGTTGAGATTTCTCCAAAAGAGGGAAAAGATATTGAAATAACAATATTAGAGGGTGTAAGGGAAGAAAACTTTAAATATTTTGCTGAAATTGACGGTTATGTGGATTTTAAAAATAATAAGTTGGCTGTTTACCCTCTTTATAAAGTTAAAGATGTGGATTATCGAGTGGGGAATATCAATTTTAATGGGACTGTTTATGTGACTGGTGATGTGCTATACGGTTTTAGAATTGAAGCTAAAAAGGATGTTATTGTTGACGGTATATGTGATGATTGCACCATTGTAGCGGGTGAGAGAATTGAAATTAAAGGTGGCATAAAAGGGAAAGGGAAAAACCTTTTTAAAGCAAAAAAAGAATTTGTGGGCGGATACATTGAGGAAGCAAATATATATTGTGAAGGGGATATCTATATAAAAAAATATAGCTATAACAGCAATATATATAGCAAGGGTAAAGTTTGGGCAGTGGAAAATAGGGGTGTTATAGCAGGTGGATATGTTCAGGCTTACAGTGAGATAGAGTGTATGACCCTTGGGGCAAGAGGGGTCTCCAATTTTACCGTCAGGGTGGGAGAAGACTATACATTTGAAGCTACGTTAGGCGAAAAAGAGGAGTATCTTGAAAAAATTAATCAAGCTTTGGAAAAGGCAGGTGAGGCACTTTCAAAGGTAGATTTGAAATCCCAAGCTATCGTTTCCAATCCAAAAATAATAAAACTATTGGAATACAAAAGGGACTTGCTGATAAAGAGGGATGAAATAGTAAAAGATATTGAGCAGTTGAGAAATAAGATGAGATACAAAAAACCGAAGATAAGAGTAAAAGATGTTGTTTATGAAGGGACTGTAATTCAGATGTATGATAGAAAATTGAAGATAAAAGAAAGGTTGGAATCGGTATTATTCTTTTTAGAGCCAAAATATGAAGATATAGGTTGGATTAGTTTAAAAGAGGTTGATGATTTTGAGCAATAATTTTATTCTGGTAAGAGGGGCAAGGCAACACAATCTAAAAAATATAAATGTAGATATCCCAAAGAACAAGTTGGTTGTTATCACAGGTGTCAGTGGTTCTGGGAAATCGACTCTTGCTTTTGACACCCTTTATGCGGAGGGTCAGAGGAGATATGTAGAGTCCCTTTCCGCTTATGCAAGACAGTTTCTTGAGTTGATGGAAAAACCTGACGTAGATTCTATTGAGTATCTTTCCCCCGCAATCAGTATAGAGCAGAAATCAATAAGCAAAAATCCGAGATCTACGGTTGGGACTATTACTGAAATCCATGATTACTTGAGGTTGTTATATGCACGGGTTGGAGATGTTTATTGCCCTTCATGTGATAAACTTATAACAAAATTTACCGTTCAACAGATAGTTGATGCAGTAATGCAGCTCCCTGACGGCGAGAAGATAGAAATACTATCGCCAATAATTATAGGGAAAAAAGGGGAGTATCGTCAATTATTTAAAAACCTTTTAAAAGAAGGTTATGTCAGATGCTATGTCGATGGTGAGCTTAAGAGGCTTGATGAAGATATTGTTTTGGATAAGAATGTTAAGCACGATATTAGTGTGGTGGTTGACAGAATTAAAGTTAAAAGTGAAATAGTTAGAAGATTGACAGATTCCGTTGAGACGGCATTAAGGTTATCTGATGGATTGGTAAATATAAAAACTGATACTTATGAGCAGCTTTTCAGTGAGAAATTTGCCTGTATAGATTGTAACATAAGTTTTTCTGAAATAGAGCCAAGGACATTCTCTTTTAATAATCCATATGGAGCTTGTCCAAGGTGTGACGGACTTGGAGAGAAGTTGGTTTTTGACCCGGAAGCCATTATTCCCGACAAAGAGTTAAGTATTAGGGATGGAGCTATAAAACCTTGGGCACATTTTGATAACTTTCATTTTTATTCCACCCTTTTGGCATTATCAGAAAAATACAACATAGATCTGAATACCCCGGTAAAAAACCTTGAAAATTCGAAAATTGATATTTTGTTAAATGGGGTAGATGAAGAGCTTGAGATGTTTACTTTTAAAGGGGAGAAGAAAGTAAAGTTTAGGAGTAAATTTAACGGTGTAATTGGCTACTTAAAGGAAAAATTGCACTCAAACAAATATAGTGATGTAGAGTATGCAAAGAGTTTTATGTCTGAGATGCCTTGCGATTTATGTGATGGGTTGAGGCTAAAAAGAAGTAGTCTTGCAGTGAAAGTTGGCGGGTTGAATATAGCTGAATTTTCAAAAATGAATATTAAAAATGCTCTAGAGTTTGTTGAGACGATTAACTTTACAGGGTTTAAGGCAGAGGTTGCAGAAAAAATACTGAGAGAAATAAAAAGACGATTAAGGTTTTTAATTGATGTGGGGCTTGATTATATTACCCTCGATAGAAAAGCTTCTACATTGAGCGGAGGGGAATCTCAGAGAATTAGACTTGCCACCCAGGTAGGGTCGGGACTAACAGGTGTACTGTATGTGCTTGATGAACCAAGCATTGGCCTTCATCAGAGGGATAACGATAGATTAATCAGTACATTAAAGGGGCTGAGGGATATCGGTAATACACTGATTGTTGTGGAGCACGATGAGGATACTATTTTACAGTCTGACTTTATTATCGATATGGGACCTTTTGCCGGCAGAAAAGGTGGTGAGGTCGTATATGCGGGTGATGTTGAGGGTTTAAAGAGTGCCACGAATTCACTTACCGCAGATTACCTTTTTGGCAGGAAAAGGATAACGTATTCACCTGAAAGAAAAAAACCATCAAAATATATAGAGGTTGTGGGTGCTTGCGCCAATAATTTAAAAAATATAGATGTAAAAATACCACTTGAAGTTATGACTTGTGTTACAGGTGTCAGTGGCTCAGGGAAATCCACATTAATAATGGATGTTTTTTATCAGGGGGTTAAAAGAAGGTTAGGCTTCGGTACACAGAAGCCTGGTGAACACAAAGATATAATAGGTGTGGAGCATATTGATAAGGTGATAGATATTGATCAATCCCCAATAGGAAGGACTCCGAGGTCAAATCCTGCTACTTATACATCTATTTTTAATGACATAAGGGAGATTTTTTCAATTCTTCCCGAAGCTAAGTTAAGGGGGTATAAACCAGGAAGGTTTAGCTTTAATGTAAAAGGTGGCAGATGTGAAAACTGTCAGGGTGAAGGTTATATAAAAATTGAGATGCACTTTTTGCCTGATATGTATGTAAAATGTGATGTTTGCGAAGGGAAGAGGTATAATAGGGACACACTTGATATAAAATATAAAGGGAAAAATATTGCTGACGTTTTGGATATGACAGTAAATCAGGCTTGTGAGTTTTTTGAGAATATTCCGAAACTTGTCAACAAACTTGAGGTTTTAAAGGATGTTGGGCTTGGCTATATTAAGCTTGGACAGGCTGCTACCACACTTTCAGGTGGTGAAGCTCAAAGAATAAAGCTTGCTAAAGAGCTTATGAAACGTTCAACCGGAAAAACTCTCTATATATTTGATGAGCCTACAACGGGACTTCATTTTGACGATGTAAACAAACTAATAAATATTTTTAAGAGATTAACAGATAGCGGTAATTCGGTAGTTATTATCGAACATAACCTTGACGTAATAAAATGTGCAGACTATATAATAGACTTGGGACCTGAAGGTGGAGAAAAGGGTGGCGAAGTAATTTTTACAGGGACACCTGAAGATTGTGTAAGATGTAAAGAATCTTACACAGGTAAATATTTGAAGGATAAAATTTAAATTTATGTATAGAAAAATAGCTTTTATTTTTATAATTTTGCTGCTTACCTTTGCAAGTGCATTTTCTGCCATTTCTTCCAAAGATTACAATAGTGTAAAAAGAGATTTGGCCTATATAGAAAAATCAAGGAGCGCTACAAGAACATCATATACGTTGGTAGCGGAAAAGTTTTACAAACTTTACCGGCAGTCCCCATCTTCCAGTCTTGCGGATGATTCACTTTACCTGTGTGGGATGACATATATAAAAAGCTATAATAGGTTTAAGAATAAGGAAGATTTGAAAAATGCCCTTAAATATTTCAGGCTTGCAGCAGTAAACTACAAATCTAAATGGGCAGCAGAGTCATATTTACAGGCAGCAGAAATTTATGTGCTTTTGGATGATTACGCATCTGCCAGATATATGCTTAATAAATTGATAGGTAAGTTTAAAACCAGACCTGAGGCAAAAGAGGCAAAAAAGAAATTACAAGAGATTGAAAAAAAGTTTCAAAGGGATGTTGAAATAAAAAGCTACACTGTGTCTAAAAGTAATGGCAATAACAGTAGCATTACAAAAGCTAACAGTTCAAATGGTAACGATTCTAAACAGGTAGTGAAGAATATCAGATACTTTAGCAGTGACGATTATACGAGGGTAGTAATAGACGTAAACGATATCCCTAAATTTGAAAAACATTGGCTTAAGGCAAATCCTGAATACAATAAGCCGCCCAGGTTGTTTATAGATCTGTTTAATACTGATATTGACAGATCGATAGACAAAGTTATTGAAATCAAAGACGGGCTATTAAAGTCTGTAAGGTGGGGACTTTTTGATAAGGGGACTACAAGGATTGTCCTTGATAGTGAAAATGTTAAGGATTTTACCGTTTTTACTATGAGCAATCCTGATAGAATAGTTATCGACGTAAGTGGGTCACCTGATGGGGTTGCTTCAAAAACAGATGTTAGTACATCAGCAAATAATGAACAAACAGGTGTGAGCACGCTTGCTGGTATTTTCGGACTGAAGGTCAAAACGATAGTCATTGACCCGGGGCATGGTGGGCACGACCCTGGTGCTTCATATTATGGTATAAATGAAAAAGATGTGGTTCTTGATGTGGGGCTTTACTTGAAAGAGCTTCTTAGAAATAATTTTAAGGATTTAAATATATACATGACAAGGGAAGAGGATGTTTTTATACCTCTTGAGGAAAGGACTGCTTTTGCCAATAAAAAGAGGGCAGATCTTTTTATATCTATTCATGTAAATGCCAGTAGGAACAAGAGTGCTTATGGAGTGGAAACGTATGTTTTAAACGTTACGAATGATAAAGGTGCTCTTGAAGTTGCGGCTTTTGAAAATCAGGCTACCGAGAAATCATTGTCAGATTTGCAGGGGATTTTAAAAGATATAATGCTAAACTCAAAGCTTGAAGAATCACTAATGCTTGCAAAGTTTGTACAGGATGAACTTTCTTCCGGGTTAAGGGATAAAAACTTAGGCGTTAAACAAGCCCCTTTTTATGTGTTGGTGGGGGCAAAAATGCCATCAGTGTTGGTTGAATGCGGATTTTTATCAAATAAAAAATATTTAAGTAAATTTAATTCTAAAAGTTACAGAAAGGCCATTGCGGAAAATATTTACAAAGGGATAAAGGAATACATAGAAAAATATAATGGCAAAAATTAATGCTAAAGTTTCTAAAAAGGCTTTTTAGGGGCCTTCTTTGGTTTGTAATACTGTCTTTGTCAATTCTTATAGTTGTAAATATCTTAGTTGCCAAATATCACGAAAAAGTTCTTTTATTTTTTAATATTGATAAAAGCACAGTTAGCATTGGTAAGGTTAATAGTGTATTTTTACCTTTTTTTATTGATATATCAGATATATATATTAAATCAGATGTAATCGATGGGGAAGTCAGCTCCCTCACTGTTGAGACAAATCTCAAGAAAATTTTTGATTCAGGCTTCTTAAGAATCAGGGTAGAAGGTGGCGATATTTATGTTAACTTGCCAAAAGGCAGTGGAAAGGGTGGGCTACCTTTAAATGTTCTTGATATATTTACGGTAACAGACTTGAAGATAAGTAGTGAATATCAGGAATATAAGGTAAATGGAATAATAAAACACTTCAGTCTAAGCAGGTCAAAATTTGATATAGATTTAAAAAATGTAAAGATTTTCAAGGCCGATTTGATTGATGAACTTAATATTCAGGCCGGCGGAAAAATAGTAAATGATGAATTTGTTATCGATAGTTTAAATACAAAAGGTGACAATTTACTTCTAACTTTAGACAGCGTAAAAAAACAAAATGAAAAGCTTATAGGTAATTTCAGAGGGGAAATACGGAATAAACTGTTAAAATCTATTAATGCCGGATTAAATGGTGAATTATTAATTTCCGGTGATTTTATAGATGATTCTATAAATGCGGTGCTTTATACAGACAACCTTATATTTGGAGAAGACTATTTCAAAGGTAAAATAGGTATATCTAAAACCGGTGAAAATTTGCATTTTAATAGTACAGGCATCAGCTATAAAAGATACTCTTTTTTGGTTGATGGCTTACTAAATTATAAAACAAATAAGATTAAGACAACATTTAAGAAAGTAAAAGGAGTAGCATTTGCCGTTAAAGATGGGAGTGTTGATGTAAAAGAGGTTGAGGTAGACGGCAATTATAGAGATAGGGTATTTTTTATTAAATCAGATATTAAATTTCTTGAAGATGTCCTTTTTAAATGCACTTTGATGTTTAAAAAACAGATTAGTGTGCAAGATGTTTCTATAGTCTCTAAATCTCTTTACGTTAATGGGGAAGGGGAGCTTACGGGTGGAAATAAATTCAAAGGTCTATTTAAAGGTGATATAAAAGATAACCCTTATTTGTTAAATTTTTTGAAAATTTCCCATAATTTGAATTTCAATATTAATGTGGGATATGATGAAAAGATTTCTTTAAAAGGGGTTATAAGAAATAACACTTCTATGGCGTATAATAATGTTAAAATAGAGCAAGCTATAACTGACTTTAGGTTTGATGGGGATGTTTTAGATTTAAATTACATAGTCAAAAGCGATAAAGGTGAGGTTAAAGGGGAAGGGGTTGTAAAAAGGGACGGCAATACCTTTTTAGCGACTTCAAAAGGGGATTATACATTAAATTTGAAGAACTTAAATATTAATAACATTAGTGATGTTTCAGGACGTTTTGATATCGGGTATGATGGAAAAGTATCGGGTATTTTGGATGCAGCTGCGGAGTATCAAGGGAGACAGTTTGAAGTTAGAAGTGTAATTCATAATAATATATTAACACTGAAAAGGGTTGAGATTGGAGATAATAAATATCTAAATGTTGGTTTTATAGATTTTGGAAATAAAAATATTAAAATACAACTTAATGGGAAAGAATTTGATGACGAGTTTATTCATTTGGCAGACTTGTCACTAAATATAAACGGCAAAATTTATGAACCAAAAATCAAGTTTTCATCAGAGACTTATCTAAAGGGGATTGATAAGCTTATTCGTGTAAAAGCTGAGGGTGATTTGAATAGACTGATTGTTACCGGTATAAATGAAGAGTTAGACATATATTCAAGCGTAAGATTAAAAGAAAAGAAAATCTATGCTACGATAAAAGCAAGCCAATTAAAATATAAAAATTTAGACAACATTACGGGTACACTTTTGGCAAAGTCAGAGGACTTCAAGGAATTTGAAATATCCGGCAATTTTAGCGGCTATGCAGACAATAAATATTTTGAGATGAGAGAGATTAATGTCAAAATGAAAGGGGATGATATAGTTGAAAGCAGCCTTTTGCTTGATACATCCCAAATAAATAACGTCAAAGTGCACAACATAAACCTTAAAGAAAATAGGTTATCCGGGGGAGTGGATTTGACCAATGCTGCAATATTGGTTGATTATTTGCATCATCAAAGTATTAAAGGAGATTTGAAATTTGAATACGATTTTATATCAAAAGATATTATAGTTAACGGTAATGCCTTACTAAACAGTGATATTGTAATGCCTGAATATGGGCTTAATTTACGTGGCGTTTCAGTAAGTCTTGATTTTAGTGGTCAACAGGTTTATGCAGGGTTAAATTGTAATTATCTTGATATGGTTTTGATTGGAAGCTACTTTGCTCCGAGCTTTAAAGATATTTCAAAAGGGACAGGGTATATGCGTTTTAATAACGTATTTGTAAGTGCAGCAAATTTCTCAGGCACAGTTAAGGGTAATTTGAACTATGCGAATAAGTTACTTTATGGAGATATCATAATTATAAAAGGGGAATATGCATTTAAAGAGTTTAGAAAAAGGAGCAACGACAAGAAGTTTCCATTAAAAATAGATATTAACATTCAAACAGAAAACCCTATAACAACTTTAAACAAGTTTTCAAAATCAAATCTGGATGCAAAGTTAAACTTAAAGTATGACAATGAGCTATCAGTTACAGGATTTTTAGAGGCTAAGGACTCTTCGCTAACGATTGGAGGAGAAAAATTTAATATTACTCAAGGAAAGTTGACTCTTAGTGAGCAAAAGCCACCATATCTCTATCTTTTTGCAAGGGGGACTAATCGATTTAGAGATATCTTGCTTGAGATCAAGGGATTTTTACCTGAATATAGCATAAGTATTAGGGATATTTCACCCTCCGGGACAGGGTTTGGTAATTTAAAAACAAGTGGTAATCCTGGGGCAAATTTAATACAAGGACTTTTTAATGGAGAAGCCTTTGGCAATATACTGTCCTTTACAAATAAATTTTTCGGAATTAACAACTTGGGGATTGAGAGTGGCTATCAGAATCTCGGTTATTTTTCAATCGGAAGGACATTTACTGATAGATTGACTATAAAATACAGAATTAGAGGCGGAGAAAAAGGGGATGATATAGTAGGGGAATATACGATATTTGACTGGTTAAATTTTAATATCTTATCAAGAAATAACGGGAGTAGCGGTGCGGGTTTTAGTATTTATTATTCTTTTTAGTATAATTTGTCAGATAGGTTTTGCTTTTGAAATAATCGGTGAATTACACCCGAATATAAAAGTGAAAGTGGAAGAATATGCTCAAGAGCAAAAATATGATAACATAAAAACACTACTGGAAGCATTTGGAATAAATACCTATGAGCTTGATAATAAAAGTTTAAAAATTTACAACACAGTGACAATAAGCAAACTTAAAATTCATGGCAACCTAAACTTTCTGGAAAGTACGATAAAGTCGGAAGCAGGTTTCTACAAGAATAGCCCGGTCTATCTTAATTCATTTGAAAACTATAAAAAGAATATTATTGAATTTTACAAAAGCAAAGGTTTTTTGGATGTAAAGGTAAGTTACAGGTTTGTTAATGGTATCTTAAATATGTATGTAGATGAGGGGCAGCTTTATGTGTTAAGTGGGGTCAGAGTATTTTATGGAGATGAAAAGATTTTTACTGAAAAATACTTAAATCCTAAAGTGCTATCCTACAGACTATTAAAAGAGATAGAAGAAAAAGCTCTTAATAAATTAAAAAGTGATGGGATTTTATTTCCTGAATATCAGACATATTTTGAGAAATCATTCAATCGAATCTTTTTTGATTTAAACTCCCCTTTGCACTCAATCGTTTCATTTTTGCCATCTTTTCACAAAACAGTAAGCCTTGTTATAAAAGTAAAATCATCCGAGAAATATAAATTTAATATAAGTGGACTAACAATAGAAGAAAGTTTAAAAGCAAAACAGATTGTAGTGGAAAACTTGAAGCAGCTTGATAGCTACTATATTGGCAAGACCTTTATGAAATTAACACAAGAGTTTGGGGACAACGTATATTTTAATATTGATAAAACTGAAATCGATATAAATGTTAAAAACGTTAAAAGAAAAGTTGAATATGATTATGAAGTAATTTCGACAGATATATCATTTGTTAAGCCTTTAAAACTTAATCTTAAGGGTGAGCAGCTTTCGGACGAAGGGCAGCTAAGGGATTATTTGAAAGATTATCTTAAAAATCTTGGGTATTATAAGAATAAAATAGAAATAAATCGAGAGGGGACAATTTTTAAAATAAGAATCAAATTGTCGGAAAAAGTAATTATTAAAAATGTATACTTGAATGATAAGTTGATTTTGGATGGTATTGATTTTCCGTATGATGAAAAATATAAGACAATTCTTGTCAATGAAATTAAAATGTCAATCAATGATAAATATTATTACAATTATATTGTTGAAGACAGAGTTGATTACAATGAAGCTGAAAACGCCTTAAACATATATTTTAAAAGTGATATAAAAAATATTACCCTAAGGGATACGATAATCTTAGATAAAAGGATTAAAAAAATTGTAAATAAAAGGATTAAGCCGAATGATAAGGTTACTGTAAAAAAGATTGAAAATCTGCAATATTCCTTAAAAAATTCCATGAATATAACTGATTATGTATTGACTGTCATTGAAGATAATAAATCTGCGGACATCGCTTTGAGGTATGCAAAGCCTAATAAAAACTACCTTTTTTTGGACTTGCAATACAATAATTTGGATGGCCCTGTTGTTTCTGTGGGGTATAAGAGATTTGGCATATTATCTTCGGAATACATATTAAATTCTTCAGTTACCTTTTCTAAAAAAGAGGAAGATTATATATTGGGCGTATCAAAATTAAGCAAACTGAATAATTATATTGTGAAGTTTGACTATAGTGTTAATTATTTTAGAAAAGATTTGGATGATTTTATATATAAAGGTCATAAACTTGGAGTTTTGTCCTCTGTATATGGAGATTACTATAAGATTGATTTGGGTTTGTTTGTCGAAAGATTAAAAATATACGATTCCGTGTTTACAAATGATGATTATAATAAGTCATATGATATGCTCAAGATACCTTTTTCACTAAATTTAAATATGTCACAGACAAGATTCAAGTTTTTTCCTTTTAATATAAGTATTGATAACAACTTACTTATTTTTGATAACTCTAAAATTTTGGGTTCGGAGTTTGTAATTGAACATAAAGGGAATATCGTAGGGAGATTAAATAAGAGATTTGTGCTTAATTTAGGCAAATATATTGGGAAATCAGATTCTTTACCTCTTTTATACAGATATACTTTGGGTGGACCTGATAAGATGAAAGCCTTTTCTTTCAGAGAACTTGGGCCTGAAGACGGCAATAATAACGTTTATGGAGGAAATGGTTATTACCACGTGCATACTGGCCTTCCTATTGAAGTTGTAAATAGTGTATTTATTGAGCCTTTTTTTGAAATTGGACAGATTTTTTATGAAAAAGGTGAAACGGATATCTTTAAAGATTTGGGGTTAAGTTTTAATGTTGATATGCCTATTGGTGAGATAAATATTTCATATGCAAAAAGTTTTACTACCTGGGGCAAAAGCAGCGAAGCGTTTTATGTATCGATGAAAGCGAAATTCTAAAAAGAGATTAAAAAAGTCTTATTTTCTTCTTGACAATTTCATTTGGTTAAATTAGAATAATTCTATAATAAAGATTGTTAAGGAGGAACATATGAGTTTAGTTACACATCAAGCACCTACATTCGAAGCAGAAGCTGTAGTGGGGACAGGTTTTCAAAAAGTAAAGTTGGAAGACTATAAGGGTAAGTGGGTTGTCTTATTTTTCTATCCACTCGATTTTACGTTTGTTTGCCCTACTGAGATAACTGCACTTTCAGATGCTTATCCCGAGTTTAAGAAAAGAAATACTGAAATAATAGGCGTATCAACAGATAGTAAGTTTTCTCACCTTGCTTGGGTAAATACTCCAAGGGAGGAAGGTGGACTTGGTGAGCTTAACTATCCTTTGGTTGCAGATTTTACAAAAGAGATTTCCCAAAACTACGGCGTTTTGTTGCCTGGTGGTATGGCTCTCAGGGCAACTTTTATTATTGACCCTGACGGTAAAGTTCAATTTGAACTTATTCACGATTTGGGAATCGGTAGAAATGTAAAGGAAATTTTAAGAAATATAGATGCTTTACAATTTGTAAGGGAACACGGGGAAGTTTGCCCGGCCGGATGGGAGCCAGGAAAAGATACTATGACTCCTGACCCTGTTAAGATGAAAGAGTACTTTAAGAAAAATCCTGCAGGACATCAGTAGGATAAATATTAAGCTTGGCTAAAAGCGTAAAGTAACATAAAACCTCCCAAAGTTTTGCCGCCGTCTATGGCGGCTTTTTTAATTACGAAGGTAATAAACTTTATCCCCTATGAAATTTGATTTAAAACTATTTTTGTGTTAAAATCTGCTTACTTCTAAAAGGCTAAAGGGGGTTAGCTATGTCATCATTCTATCAAAAATATCTCTATATAGATTTAAGTTCAAAGAGCTATCAGGTTAGAAAAATACAGACTGAAGTGCTAAAGCGTTACGGCGGAGGTAAAGGGATAGGTACTTATCTACTTTATGAACTAAACCCTCCTCAGATTGACCCGTTTGATGAAGATAACCATATAATAATAAATACAGGTCTTGCAGATGATTTAAAGGTGTGGGGTTCATCAAGATTTGGCCTTTATACAAAGAGCCCTCTTACAAATTGCTATCTTGACTCAACTGCAGGGGGACATATTTCAAAGTATATTTCAAGGACAGGGTATGACGCTATAGTAATTAGAGGTAAATCTTCTTCACCTATATGGCTTGAAATAAGTGACAGAGAAGTTTTTTTTCATGATGCGTCTGAGCTTTGGGGGAAAGATACTTATTTTTCTGAAGACAAATTAAAGGAGCTTGCAAATACCGAAAAATGTGGTGCAATAGTGATTGGTCCTGCAGGAGAGAATCTATGTAAATTTAGTTTGATAGAAAACAATTATTGGCGAAGTCTTGGCAGGGGTGGTGCAGGAGCAGTATTTGGCAGCAAAAAACTTAAAGGAATAGTTTTTTACGGGGATGCAAAAAGAAATATTAAAAACATTGATGAAATTGAAAAGTTATACAAATTTTATATGGATAAATTTAAAGATGACCCGGGGGTTGCCAAATACAGAAAATATGGTACCCCTGCAGGTGTGAAAGTATTAAACGATAAAGGTGCATTTCCTACAAGATATTGGAGAAAAGGATACTTTGATAAGAATGAGCTGATTACAGCAGAAAAAATGCAAGAGGTGTTGGATGTCAAACCTAAGGCTTGCGAAAAGTGCTTTATCGCATGTGGCAAACTAAGCAAGACAAAAGAAAACAGTAAATATCCCAATTTAACAGTTGAAGGCCCTGAGTATGAAACTATATACGCTTTTGGCGGGTTGTGTTGCATTGGAAATATTGAGGATATTCTTTATTTAAATGATTTGTGTGACAGATATGGAATAGACACAATAACAGCAGGTAACATAGTCGCTTTTGCTATGGAAGCATCATATTTGGGTAAAACGGATGAAAAATATGAATATGGCAATACTAAGCATGCTGAAGAGTTGATAAGAAAAATAGTTTTTAAAGAAGGGATAGGGAAGATTTTAAGTGAAGGGATTGTGTCTGCAGCTAAGCATTTCGGATTGGAAGATATTGCAATCCATAATAAAGGGCTTGAGCCAGCTGGATATGACCCAAGAGTTTTACCTGGTACTGCATTAGGTTATGCCGTTTCTATGAGGGGTGGATGTCACTTAAGAAGCGGATTTTATCGTGCAGAGCTTACAGGCTACTCTGACCCTGAGAATCTTGAAAATAAGGCATATGATGTTGTGGACTGGGAAGATAGATTTTGCGTACAAGATACACTTATTCTGTGTAGATTTTTTAGGGATATTTACTGGTGGGATGAGACTGTGGAGCTATTTCAGCTTCTTTATGACGATGTAAGTATTACTAAAAATTGGTTAAAAGATATGTCAAATCGCATACACGCCCTTGCCAAAAGATTTAATATAAGGGAAAATCCTGACAAAATTGATGAGCTTGATACTTTACCTAAAAGGCTTTTTGAAGAAAAACTTGAAAATGGTAAGGTGTTGGATATGAATGTGTTTTTAAAGCTTAGAAATGAATATTACAATCTCAGGGGATGGGATGAAAACGGAGTGCCGAAAATATAGACAAAAAATTTGGAATATTTAAACTAATTAAAAGGGTAACTTTGCATTAAAAGACTTGACTACCATGTTTTATAGTCATATTAAGTGACCCCTGTGGATATGTTTCTGCTGGGTTAATGATAATAAACAAAAGTGAACGTATTTGGCATAATTTCGATAATTGAGGCTGAATTATGAATCTAAAAATAGTTACCGGTTTTATTGAAGAGCATGAAGAAATTAAAATATCATTTGTGGCAGTCTTAATTGGACTTGCTGCCGGATATGGTAACATTCTTTTTCGTTATTTGATTGGTTTGGTACAAAATCTATCATATGGTAGTAAAGATGAATTTATACTTTACCTTTTAAAAACCGAACCTTTTTACAAGGTACTCTTTATCCCTGCTTTAGGTGGTTTGACGGTTGGCTTGATAGGATTGATATTTAAATCTGCCAAGGGGCATGGTGTCCCTGATGTTATAAAGGCAATTGCACTCAATAAGAAGATTAGCTCCTCTGTTGCCCTAATCAAAACTGTTTCTTCTGCAATTACCCTGGGGACAGGTGGCTCGGCTGGTAGGGAAGGGCCTATTGTTCAAATAGGAGCTTCAATCGGCTCAGGTATAGGCAGGCTTTTTAAATACTCTACAGAAAGGATGAAAGGTGCAATAGCCTGCGGTGCTGCAGGAGGCCTTGCTGCCACATTTAATGCTCCAATAGGTGGGGCAATGTTTGCAGCAGAGGTGCTTTTAGGTGAGTTTGGACTTAAGACCTTTAGTCCAATAATTATTTCATCAGTTATCGCTACGACAGTTTCAAGGGCATATTTGGGCAACCATGTCACGTTTGAAGCACCTACATATATGCTTAAAAGTTTTATGGAGCTGCCTCTTTATGCCATTCTTGGCGTAGTGTGTGCATTTGTAGGGGTAGCTTTCATAAGGATATTTTATAAATTTGAAGATTATTTTGAAGAGCTTAATATCCCAAGATTTGTTAAACCTGCCCTGGGTGGGCTTTTGATGGGAGTTATAGCTATATTCTCAAGAGAAATAATTGGTGTGGGTTATGACACTATACATGAGATACTTATTTCTGAAAGGGTAGGAGTCATACTGCTTATAATTCTTGTTTTAAAAATATTGGCTACATCATTCACGCTTGGCTCAGGCGGCTCAGGGGGATTGTTTGTTCCTTCACTTTTTCTTGGGGCTGCAACAGGTGGATTCATGGGTTGGCTGTTTAATCTTCTTTTTCCTAACATCACTGCATTTAGCGGTGCGTATGGTCTTGTGGCAATGAGTGCAATGCTTGCAGCTACCATAAGAGCCCCATTGACATCAATTTTGATAATTTTTGAAATTACTCAAAATTATCAAATAATTTTACCACTAATGCTTTCTGCTATAATAGCAAATGTAGTTGCAAACTTTTTGGAAAAAGAATCTATATTTACATGGATTCTAAAAAAACAAGGGATAAATATCAAAAGAGGTGCAGAGGAGAGTGTATTAAAGAGCATCCTTGTAAAAGACATTATGGAAAAGGATATTTTGACGTTTCATGAAGATACGCCTTTTAGGGAGATCAAGGAAGGTTTTAAAAAAGCACGTAACAATTACTTTCCTGTGCTTGATGCCGAGGATAATCTTGTTGGGATTATTTCTATAGAAGATATACGAAGTGTTCTTTTTGAGGAAGGTATTGAAGATATCGTTGTTGCAGGTGAGATATCTACTAAAAGTGACTTGGTATATCTTATGCCGGATGAAAACTTGGCTCAGGCCTTGAAAAAATTTAATAAAAAAGACCTTGGGGCATTGCCTGTAGTAGAAAAACAGAAAAATGGGAAATTAAAATTTTTGGGTCTTTTAAGAAGAAATGATATCGCTTATGCCTATAACAGAGCAGTCGCGGAAGTAAATTTATGAATTTGACTGAAGTTTTGAATAAGGAACAGTATGACGCAGTGACTTATATTAACGGCCCTCTACTTGTCTTGGCGGGAGCCGGAACAGGAAAGACAAGGGTAATTACATATAGGATTTATAATTTGATCGAAAATGAGCAGATTGAGCCTGAGAGAATTATGGCTGTGACATTTACAAATAAAGCTGCTTCAGAAATGAAGCAGAGGCTTTATTATTTGGTAGGGGAAAAAGTAAATAACCTCTGGATTGGGACATTTCATTCTATTGCTTTGAGGTTATTAAGACTTGAGTATGACAAGGCCGGGCTTAATCAGAATTTTGGCGTAATCGACCAAGAGGACAGAATTTCTTTGATTAGAGATATATTGAAAAAGTTAAATATCGATTCAAAGAAGTACCCTCCGAAGGTTTATCTTAATATCATAAGCAGTTATAAAAATACCTTATCATTTGTGGAAAAACTGCCTCTAAATGAGGATTTTTATATGGTTTCTGAAGTATTTGATGAATATCAAAAAAATCTTTCATTTTTAAATATGGTTGATTTTGATGATATGATTTCCCTTGTTGTGAGAATATTTTTGGGGAATAAAAATATTGCCGAATACTATCAAAATCTTTTTCAGCATATTTTGGTAGATGAGTATCAGGATACAAATACATTACAGTTTGTGTTTTTGCAGCAATTGTCGGGTGTAAATGGAAATATTTGTGCCGTAGGGGATGATGACCAGTCAATATATGGTTGGAGAGGGGCTGACATTAACAATATACTCGACTTTGATAAATATTTTGAGAATACAAAGATAGTTAAGCTTATTAACAATTACAGAAGTCAGCAAAATGTTCTTATCGCAGCAAATAAATTAATTTCTAACAACAGGTTTAGAAAGGGGAAGGAGCTTTTGCCGGCATTGAATTTGAGCGGTGAAATTCTTATAAAGAGTTGTTATGATGAGCAGGATGAGGCTGCTTGGGTGGCAAAAAAGATAAAGTATTTAGTAGACAATGGCACAAGCTACAATGAGATTGCTGTATTATATCGGACAAATGCACAATCGAGAAATTTTGAGGTGGAATTTAATAAACTGAAAATACCTTATAAAGTTATAGGGAGTATTGGATTTTATCAGCGTAGAGAGATAAAGGATATTTTATCTTATTTGAGAGTTTATGAAAATCCGTATGATTTTCAGTCATTTATAAGGACTATGAAGAATCCGTCAAGAGGGTTTGGAAATGTTACTATTGATAAGCTGATAAGATATTCATTTGAGCACAATGTTGATATATTTAAGTCAATTGAAGACAACTTAAAAAGTTTTACCACTAAGCAGACAGAAAATATAAAAGAATATTTGAGAATATTTGAAGGCTTAAAAGGGGTAAGGCTTGTTTCCGAAATGATAGATTATATTATTAAAGCTATTAATTATGAAGAATATATGAAACAATTTGAAGAGGTTGCAACATTTGAAAAGAGAATTTTAAATCTGGAAGAATTAATAAACTCAGCTGCAGCGATGGAAGAGAAAGGGGAGCTTACACTAAATGAATTTCTTTCAAATATCACCCTCATATCTTCTACTGATGAAGATGCGGGTGAGAATGTTAATGTGATGACTGTCCATGCTGCAAAAGGGCTTGAATTTGATACGGTTTTTTTGACCGGGTTAGAGGAAGGGTTATTCCCTTTGTATGGTTCTATGGATGATGAAAGAGCCTTGGAAGAGGAGCGCAGGCTTTGTTATGTGGGTGTGACCCGGGCAAAAAGAAATTTATATGTGAGCTATGCCTCTTCAAGATTGCACTACGGTAAACGGGTAAGCTCTTATGCATCAAGTTTTATTAATGAAATAAAGATACCGAAAACATTTGAAGAAAAGTCTGATGGTAGTGAGATTAAAGAAGGTGCTAAGGTAAGGCATGAAAAGTTTGGGGAAGGGATAGTTATCTCAATAACAGGAAGTGGTGAAGATGCAAAAGTAGATGTGTTTTTTAAACTCTGCGGGCTTAAAAAGATTGTAAAGAGATTTTTATCAGCTTAGATTAAAAAAAGTATTTGAGTTGTATAGTTATATTTTTCGTTTACAAAAAAAATTAATCTTAATATGATAAAGAAAAAATGGAGGAGCATGTGCCTGAAAAATTGAGTCGTGATGAGGTCTTGAAAATTGCCAAGTTGGCAAGGCTTAGACTTGAAGAGGAAGAGATAGATGGTCTAAGGACTGATTTGAATAATATTTTAAACTATATAGATAAATTAAGTGAGCTTGATACTTCTGATATTGAGCCGACTTCCCACGCCCTTGATTTGGTGAATGTGTTTAGGGAAGATATGGCTAAAAGAGGTTTGAGCGAAGATGAAGTATTTAGGAATGCACCTGAGTCTGAATTTAGTCATTTTAAAGTGCCAAGAGTTATAGAGTAGGGGTGGTGGAGATGGATTTACTGACACTTAATATAAATGAAACTTTGGAGCTTTTAGAATCAAAGAAAATATCTGCATATGAATTGAATAAATTTTACTTAGACAGAATTCAAAAATTTGATATACAGCTTGACTCATTTCTTGCTTTAAATGAAAATGCCTTGAATGAGGCAAAACTTATTGATGAAAAAAGGATGAAAGGGGAAAATTTACCGAAATATGCCGGTATCCCCATTGCTCTTAAGGATAACATAATTACCAAAGACCTATATACTACTTGTTCATCAAAGATTTTGGAAAATTTTAATCCCCCTTATGACTCAACGGTAAGCAACCTTTTGAAAGAGAACGGTTTTATCATTTTAGGTAAAGTAAACATGGATGAATTTGCAATGGGCTCTTCTACAGAAACCTCTTATTATAAAAAGACCAAAAATCCTTGGGATTTGGAAAGAGTGCCCGGAGGTTCAAGTGGTGGTGCGGCAGTGTGTGTCGCTGCAGGGCTTGCCCCAATAAGCCTTGGGAGCGATACGGGGGGCTCTATCAGGCAGCCGGCTGCTCTCTGCGGTGTTTGTGGTTTTAAACCTACCTATGGATTAGTTTCAAGATACGGTTTGGTAGCTTTTGCTTCAAGTTTGGACCAGATAGGCCCATTTTCAAGAGATATTGAAGATAGTGCACATCTTCTTAATGTGGTAGGAAAATATGACTGTAAAGATTCAACTTCTATAAAGATAGAGGAGAAAGATTATACAAAAGATATAAATAATGATATCCGCGGCAAAAAGATTGGTATCCCAAAGGAATATTTTGAGGGCGGTATTGACTCGGATGTGTTAAAGTGTGTCAGTGACGCTATAGATTTTTACAAATCTCAAGGTGCGGAGATTGTCGAAGTTAGCATGCCTCATACAGAATATGCAATTGCAGTGTATTATATAATTGCTACTGCTGAAGCTTCAAGTAATTTGGCAAGGTATGACGGGGTTAGATATACTTTTAGAAGTGAAGCGGATAATTTGATAGATATGTATGAGTTAACTCGCTCTAAGGGTTTTGGCAAGGAAGTGAAAAGACGTATCATGCTTGGGACTTATGTTTTAAGTGCGGGATATTATGATGCTTACTACCTTAAAGCTCAAAAAGTAAGGTCACTTATTAAGAAAGATTTCATAAGTGCTTTTGAAAAAGTTGATGTATTGCTTGCCCCTACTGTCCCAAATACTGCTTTTAAGTTTGGTGAAAAAATAAACGACCCTGTCAGTATGTATTTGAGTGATATTTTTACTATTTCACTTAATCTTTTTGGTGGTTGTGGAGTTTCTATCCCTTGCGGTTTTGACGGGAAAGGTCTGCCTATAGGATTTCAGCTTTTAGGTAATTATTTTGAGGAAGAAAAAGTTATAAATTTTGCAAAAATATATCAAAATAATACTGATTGGCACAAGAGGTTACCTGAAAATTTTAAAAAATAAAAAAAATTTCTAAAGTTTTTTTAAAAGGGTGCCGATGTAAGAAATGTAGAAAAATATATTTGGGCGGTCCTATGACAATTCAGGGTGGAAAGATTTATGACATTTTGAGGACTTACAACAAACAGGTTAAGTACAGTAAGGCTTCATCCTCTGAAAAAAGTTCCCCTGATAAAAACATTGATAAGGTAATTATATCTTCCGATGCCAGAAAATTATCTTTCATATCAAGTTTGATGGCTGAAATCGGTAAATCTGATAAAGAGACACTTCAAAAAATTGACAGCTTTACTCAGGATGTTGACTTTGGTTCAGTTTCCGAAGAAGACTTGGCAGAGCTAAAACAAAATATCCTTAAGACTCTTTAATTTTCGTTAATTTTTATTAAATATATTTTTTTGCCGTATAACGCTATAATACATTTTTAAGACTCAAGCTTTGAAAGTTTATTTGTAATCCATTCCTTCAATGATTCAGCAGTAATTTCCGGAGAAAGAGGATACCTTTTAGTTTCAGGGAAAGTTTCTATTATATTTATTGCTCTTTTATAGGCATTAATTGCTGAAGCCTTTTCTTTAATTTGCTCATAGACTTGCCCTAAGTAAAACCAACCTATTTCACTTTCAGGGTTTATAAAAAGTACTTTTCTTAAATTTTCAAGCGAGACTTCATATTGTTTTTTGTCAAATAGTAGAATTGCATAAATAAGATAAGGTTCATAAATCATACATTCCTTGTTTATAATACTATCGAGCACCTCTTCAGCTTCTTTGAGATTCCCGAGTCTATAGTGGCAATAAGCCAAAAATGTTGCAGCCCTTAAGTTTTTTGGGTTTATCTTTTTTAAAAGATATTCAAATTCTTTTGCGGCTTCAGCATAGACACCGTCTTTAATAAACTGTACCCCTTTTTTAAAAACTTCCGATTCATCTTTTTTAGGTCTGCCTTGGCTTGAGTTTAAGTCATAAGACATTCTTATAGGGATATCGGTAATATTTTGAATATTTTTACTGTCATTTAAAGTAGTTACATAAAAACGGCATCCATTTTTGGCAAATATACTACCGGGCACCATAAGCGTATCCGAATGCCCAAATATGATATATCCGTCTTTATCAAGGAGCTTAGATATTTTCAGGCAAATTTGCTCAATAGTTTCCGGGGCAAAATAAATTAAAAAGTTTCTGCAGAATACTACCTGGTAAGTGGTATTGATATTAAAATCCAAGAAATTTTCTGTTAAGAAATCAACTTTGTTTTTTATTTCATTAATTACAGCGTAATCGTTGTCAATTTTTTTAAAATAATTTTCTAAATACTCTTTTCTTGTGTGTCTTAAATACCAACTTTGATATATGCCGGCTTTTGCCACTTCAATAATTTTACTGCTAATATCTATTCCTGTTATTCTAATCTTTTTAAATAATTCAGGTAGGTTTTTGTGAATATACATAGCTAAAGAATATGGTTCACAGCCGTTAGAGCAGCCAATAGATAAAATGTTAATTTCAGGCTTTTTATTTATAGGGGTCTGAGGTAAGTTTTTAAGACATTCAAACTGCTCAGCATTTCTGAAAAAGAAAGACTCATTTATAGTTATGTCAGAGATAAATTCTCTTAGCTCTGCTGGGTTATTTTTTAGAAGATCCAGTAATTTGAAAGGGTTATTCCCTGTTTTTGATACCCAAAGTTTGTATATTTCTTCAAATTTTGCTTCAAGGCTCCCTTTTATAAGGAGGCCTGAGTAAGCTTTTACAAGGCGCTTTATCTCTTCTAATTTCTCGGCATACATTTTTAAACCTTTAAAAACCCCTTAATTAATTTTTCTCTATCTTTTAAAGTTAAGAAAAAAGCATCAGGACATAACTTAATCTTTACATTAGCACCAAAAGGAAGCTCTATTATCTCTTCGGTTATTGTATCATAAGTTCCAAAATATTGCATGTTTGTTTCTAAGATTTTTTTTGTATCTTCATCCTCATAAAAAGCCAATATCCCTTCAGTGGCACTAAAAAAGACACTATTTTCGGTAATTTTTAACAAACCTAAAGGCAAAGGGTAAAGATATAATATGTTGCTATGTATAAAACTATTAACTGCTGAAATGAGTTCAGCAAAGCTTGGATTTGAAACCGATATAAAGTTATTTATATAAACATTGAGTAGTGTATTGATTTCGTTAGTAGCGGTTGACACAAAGTAATATAAGCTGTCTCTATGTTTTATGGTAAAGTAAGATGTTTTTTCTGCAGAAACAATTATGTTATTATTCTTTGGCATTACATTTTCTATCTTTTTAAAAATATTTTGAAACATTTTTGCAGAGTTAAGCCCTGAAGTGGCTTTATTTTTAATGAATGAGTAGGAGTTGTACCATGAGAAAAACTTAAGAGGGTTAAGCAAAAATCTTAATATTGATTCAACCGAGTCATTGTTAAATATTGCCTTATTAAAGACAAATATTATTTCACCTATCTTTTGCCCAAAAGACTCTATATTGTATTTAATAAACTCTTCACTATTATCAACATCATAACAGGTTTCAGGCATTAGAATAATATAGTTGTCTATATTTTTAGTAATTTCGTAATGTAAAATATTATGAAGGCGAAAGTCTTTTATACTCGTGAATATCAATTGCTGAGTATCAAGAAAAAGTTTTATTACAGTTTTTTCAATGCCCGTAATTAATTTGACTAAATCATAGTATTCATTAAACCATGTGCTCGGCTCGGTTATATTTTCCAAAATTAGATGTGAGTAATCAAGAATAAAAGTTTTAATTTTTTCAGTAATAAAAATTTTTTCAAAAGTATCGTAAAAAGCTTCTTTTTCCACCGGAGATAATTGACACACGTTTTCAGATAAATTTTCTAACAACGATAGGTCTGAATATGGCACAGTATAAATATTATGAAACGTTTTATTGACGAGGAAAGATTTTGAAGTATCGTTGGTAAGCAAATATATATGAAATCTCCTGTCAGGTATCAACTTATCGATTATTGCCGAGAATAGAAAACCGCTGATTTCAAAACCTGTATTCTCAACAATAAGTGCAAGTTTATTAAATTTATGCATTTCCTGCACAAGCTCAAGAGGGGAGTCATAGAATTTTATTTCTTTAAAATAATTTTTAAGCTGCTCTTTGAGAAGAGTTTTTTTCACCAATGCAAGAATCATTGTCCACTCAGAATATTTAAAATTTTTTCTTTTATTTCATGCAGTTCCAAAATGTAATCAGCAAAATCAGCTACCGCTTTAGGCATTGAGCTTGCAATTGCTGATTCTGGTTTCTGACAAATAATGGTAGCTCCAAGCTTGTGAGCAATCAATGCACCCTCTTGGCCGTCATTTCCAAGCCCCGTAAGTTGAAGATGTATCAGCCTATCCTTAAGTCTATAGGCAACATTTGTAACTATTTTGTCAATACAAGGGAAATAAAGCTGATTTGGCTCAGCCTGTAAGAGCTCAATATAGAGCCTGTTTGAATTATTTGTTAGATCCAAATTAAATTTACCTGAGCATAAATATAATTTATCTTCCAAAACAGTTTTTTTTGATAATAATATAACCTCTTTTTGTGAAAACTCTTGAATCCACTCAGAATACCCTTTTTCAAATTCTAAGTCTATGTGTTGAATCAAAAAAATCGGAAGATTTTCTATAGAGGTTAAAAATGGTATTAAATTTCTCAATGTTTTTGGACCACCTGTTGAAACACCTATTGTTAAAGCATAATTTTTTTTAAGGGTGATGTTATTGGGCATTGTAACATACTGAGAGAGGGACTCGCTCACCTTATTTATTTTAAGATTTTTACATATTTTTATCTTTTTTGTCAGGTTATTAACGAAGTTACTATCAAGCTCCATAGGCTTTTTAACTATTTCGACCACTGTACTTTCTAAAAGATTAAAGGATTTTTTTATTTCTGAGTCAGAAAGGGATGTTAGCATTATTATTGGTAGCGGTTTATTGGACATAATCGCTTTTGCTACCATATCTCCACTCATTTTGGGCATCATAAGGTCAAGAATAACAAGGTCAGGGTTTAGGGTATAAACCTTCTTTAACGCTTCAATGCCGTCTTTTGCCTCACCTACAATGTCAAATTCATCTTTAAGATTTGATTTTAAAAAGTTTCTGATATATGCGGAATCATCTACAATAAATATCTTAATTTTATTACTCATAATAATGATTTTACCTTTTTAATGAAATTTTCCCTTGTGAAAAATTTCTTTACAAAATATCCGTTTGCTCCATTTTTTAGTGCAAGTTTTATATCGTTTTCATCCCCTTTTGAGCTGAGTATTATCACCGGGACAACCTTATTGCCACTTCTAACCTCTTTTAAAAGGGATATACCATCCATTTCAGGCATTTCTATATCCGTTATTATTATATCATAATTATTATTTTTAAACAGCTTAAGCGCTTCTACACCATTTTGAGCTGTATCTGCGTCTATATTTTCCCCTTTTAAAAAGTCTGAAATCATTTCTTTTATAAGGTTATTATCATCGGCTACCAAAGCAGTGTGTTTTTTTGATTTTATAGATTTTTGATTTTCAACTGTGCTATTAATTGGGTATAGGTTTGAGCTTGATATGGTGAGGGGGTTAATTATGGCAATAGGCCTAAAAGTATCATCAACTGCAAAGCCTATTATATTTGGCACTGATGTTATTACCCCTGTTAACTGTTTGACGTAGAATAATTTTTCCCCTTCATACTTTTCGAAAGACAACACCGTTTCTTTTCCCATCACTATTACACCAATGGCATCATATTCTGATTCTGTAGCAAAGAAGTTAGAAATACTTATGTGCTCATATTCTTTTTCGTTATAGATTATCCTGTTTGACCTATTGTCTCTAATTAACATATGCTCTTTAATAGAGATAAATCTGTCTATTAGATAAAGAGGAATTGCGACTTTTTCACCTTTTGTAGATAGAATGCCGCAATACATAATATTGAATGAGACGGGCATTTCCAGAATGAATTTTGTCCCTTTGTTTGAAGTGGATACTTTTATAAGGCCGCCTACTGCTTCTACCCTTTCTTTTACAATATCAAGCCCGATACCTCTGCCACTAATATTGTCAATTGTCTCTGCTGTGGAAAAATTAGGTCTGAAAATTAGGTTTATCAACATATTAGCAGAAGCGGTCTTTGCTTCATTTTCAGTTAGTATGTTTTGCTCTATGGCTTTTTTTGTAATAGCTTCAATATTAATACCTTGCCCGTCATCTTCTACCGTAATTTTTATTTTGCTTCCATGACTGCTTGCAGTGACAATTATGCTCCCCTTATCATTTTTCCCTTTTTCCTTTCTTACTTCTGGTGACTCGATTCCATGAGATATAGAGTTTCTGACAAGGTGTATCAGGGCTTCTTCGACAATACTAAAAAATCTTTTATCTACACCTACTTTGTTAAAATTTATATCGATATTTATATCTTTATTGAGCTTTGTTGCGGTGTAATGGGCAATATTTTTTATTTTAGGTGTGAGCTCTTCAAGACTTACAAGTGTAATATTTTCGATATGTTGAAAAAGTTCAGAAACCTTGTCTTTATATTTTTTCTTCTCTTTATTACTAACAGGGCTAAAACTGTATTCAACTATTTGGGTTACTTCTTGGGCAAGCTGTCTTAATTGTGCAACTATATCTGTGTTTATTTTTATTCCTGATGTCTTAATTTCATCTTTTTTGATATTTTCTGCCGGCTTTTCAATGGGTGCTTCATCCTCGTTTTTTGATGAGATTATGTCTTCAAGATTTTTAAGATGTTGGTCAAACTTGTCAGGGAAATTTGAAATAAGGGTTTCTATCTCGTCGATAATCTTAATAGCTTTTATTTTTGTTTCAGGTGTGTAACCTGCCTTATTTATTGCTTGAAAAAAAGTTTCACAAGTGTGTAGTATATCTGTAAATTTTTCAAGCCCCATTATCCCTGCTGAGCCCTTAATCGTGTGAAATACTTTGACAATTTTAAAAACTTCAGCGCTGTCTTTTGATGACTCAAAAGATTTATTTAAAAAGTCACGGGCTTGACGTATATGGTACAAAACTTCATCAACAAATAATTCTCTGAGTTTGTTATTTTCAATCATTACTTCAATTTATCCAAATGGGCTAATGTTTCATTTAAATTTTTAATGACTGCATCTACATCTTTGCTAGCCTGCTGAGATTCATTGGCAGAATTAAGTGCATCTTTCATGGCAATCGCTAAGTCGTTTGATGTAGTCAGTACATCATTGGTGGCATTGTTCAAGTCTTTGATTACATTGTTAATTTCTATAAGATGTTTATTTATGTGGTCAGCTTCATTTTTGATGACTTCAAAATTGCCTTTATTTTCCTGCATATGTTCAAAAGTATCTTTTAATAGCTTTTCAGCTTCTTCCACAATCATTACGGAATTTGAGCCTACATCTGTAATGTCTTCAAGCTCTTTCTCTATCTCTTTGCTAAAACCGTATGTTTTATCAGATAATTCCCTTATCTCTTCAGCTATAATTTTAAATGACATACTGTTGGAATCACCTCTTACAGATTCTATAGAAGCGTTAAGTGCCAAAAGATTTGTCTGCTCAGAGATTTCATAAATTGTTTTTAATATTTTACTAATATTATGAGTTTTTTTGTTTAACTGGAATATTGTATCTGTCAAAGTGTCAGTAATCTTTATAACGCTATTGATTTTGTTAAATGACTTTTCCACTTCGTTAAAACCTATCTGAGACGCCTTATCTACTTTATTTGAGACATCAAGGATATGTGACGTTTTGTTTAAAATACTGTCGGCTGAAGTGCTAAGCTCCTGAATTGCAACGTTTGTTTCGGCAAGGCTTGTGTTTTGCTGCGCAAGCATAGTGCTAAGAGATTCGGCAGACATCCTAAGCTCTTTTGACGAAGATGTAAGGCGCATTACGGATTCTTCTATATTTAATAAAATATTTTCTATCTCTTCTTTCCTTCTCTTCTGATTTTCAAGCTCCCTTTTTTGGAATGTGATATCATTGAAAAGTATGATGGTATTTGTAATCTTGCTGCTCTCATTAGTGATTTTCCCAAATCTTACTATGAAGTACTCATTCTTTTTCGGGTCGTAAAGCTCAAATTTATCCTTCTGTTTCGGTGAATTTAAAAAAGCTGTAATATTGGTTTCTAAGCTTTTTAAAGTTTCAGGGATTATGTCCAAAAAATTTTGGTCGCTTAAATCATCAGGTAGACTTAAAAGAGTATTAAAAGAGGAATTTCTATATAAAAAGTTATAATTTATATCTATTACTGCCACCGGTATTGGTAGTCTATTTAAAAGAGTTTCCATTTGTTGTTGTTGGAGAGATATTTTGTCTATAACAGCTTGAATAGTTGTGGAAATCTTATCGTACTCTTCAATATGCTGTTCCTTAAAATCTGATTTACTGCTATTTTCAAGTATATTATTTAAAGAGTTAGTGATTTCTATAATAGGTTTTGTGGAAAACTTATAATAAAATATTTCAGTGATAAGCCAGCATATAAAAAGGATTAAAAGTCCGATAAAGATAATTACGTATACATTAGTATAGTCGCTTTTTTGTATGCTTTTGATTTCTATATACTGCTTTGTCATTGGAATAAAATGAGCATTTGGATTTTTATTGGTATCTTTAGCAGTGTAAATAATTTCTTCATTGTTAAAATCCACAAATTTGTAGTTTTGGTCATTGTGGATGTTTAGTTCGTTTAATGTATCAAATTTCATAGGGGTTATTTTACCAATCTGGACGATGTATTTATCCCCTTTGTAAGTGTATCCGAAATATCCGTTTAAGAATAAAGAGTCATTTGTGATAGTTTTGTAAATTTTACTGCCGCCGCTTGATGTGACAGCCACAATTTCTGAATTGAGCCCAATTGTGTTTGAAGGTTTTTCAGCGCTTGAATATCTTAATATGAATGAATTTTCTATTTGCTTGTAGAGATTTAGCCTTGTGTTTTCCCCCAAAGATATATTTTTAACGATATCTTCTATCGCTCCGTTATTTTGGTCGGCAATAAGGTGAAGTTTTATAAAGGAGCTTTCCAGGTAATATGATTCGGCATTTATTTTTGATTCTATCAAATCTACCAAATTTTCCTTAATCATATTTGAATATTTGACATCAAGCTTTTTGATGAGATTAGAACTTAAAAGCATAATTGACATTAAAAAAGCGACAAACAGAGCCGAAAGGAGTATAAGCCTTGAGTATACAATTGATTTGAGACTAAAAACTTTCTTTATCATAACTATCTCCGATATAAATATTTTTTTGATAATCTTTGAGTATGTTTTCTAACTTCCCCATATTTAGATTATAAATGATATTATTTTCAATTCTAAAATTGAAATCGCATATGGTTTTTAAGTCCGAATCTACTTTCGTTTTTTGAACGGTATCCAAAATTTCAATAATATTAGGTCTTATGGTGCTGTAAAGCAAGATGCTTAGAGGTTGAGTTAATTTTATTAAATACTCCTTTTCCTCATGGTTTGAGTTAGATATAAATCCATGTAAATCGATAACCGGGTAGATTTCACCCTTAATATTTTCAAAGCCTGATATAAAGTTCGGTGTCATTGCAAAATTGTAAAAATTTTTTGATAATACAAACATTTCTACATATTTTTCATCAACACAAAAAAAAGTATTGTTTTGCTTAAAAAGGATATGCATGCCAAAATTTTACCACAAAAAAAATGAATGACAATATTATTTTATGCAAAAATGATATTTTTTAAAAAATATTGTGATATTTTTATAAAGTGGTATAAATAACCATTATAACTAATTATGGAGGAGTTATGCCAAGATACAGATCTTATACTTCAACTCAAGGGAGAAATATGGCGGGAGCAAGGGCACTTTGGCGTGCGACCGGTACAAAAGAGGAAGATTTTAATAAACCTATAATTGCTATTGTCAATTCTTACACCGAGTTTGTTCCGGGACATGTGCATTTGAAACATAATGGTGATATTGTAGCTGAGGCTATAAAAGAAGCAGGTGGTGTCCCTAAGGAGATGAATACAATTGCAATAGATGACGGGATTGCAATGGGGCATGATGGTATGCTTTACAGTCTCCCTTCAAGGGAGCTTATTGCTGATTCGGTAGAGTATATGCTTAATGCTCACTGCGTAGATGCAATGGTGTGTATTTCAAATTGCGATAAAATTACCCCCGGGATGATGATGGCCGCCATGAGGCTAAATATTCCTGCTGTATTCGTTTCCGGTGGTCCTATGGAGGCAGGCAAAGCTGAACTTCGTGGAAATTTAAAAAAGATGGATTTAGTGGATGCTATGGTAGCTGCTGTAAGTGATGAAGTGACGGATGAAGAGACAGTCATTATGGAACGCTCAGCCTGCCCAACATGTGGCTCATGTTCTGGAATGTTTACTGCAAACTCCATGAATTGCTTGGCTGAGGCTTTGGGGCTTGCTTTTCCTGGAAACGGCACTTTGGTTGCCACACATAAATTAAGAAAAGAGCTTTTTGTAAGTGCTGGCAAGAGAATTGTAGAGCTTACAAAGGCTTATTATGAGAATAATGATGAGTCGGTGTTGCCAAGGTCTATCGCAAATTTTAAAGCCTTTGAAAATGCAATGACCCTTGATATTGCAATGGGTGGGTCAACAAATACTGTGCTTCATCTTCTTGCAATAGCTTATGAAGCAGGTGTTGATTTTACAATGGCTGATATTGACAGGCTTTCCAGAAAAGTTCCCCACTTATGTAAAGTTGCTCCTTCAACTGACAAATACCATATTGAAGATGTTCACAGAGCAGGTGGAATAATGGGGATTTTGGGTGAGCTTGACAGGGCAGGCCTGATACACACAGATGTAAAGACTGTTCATACAGATTCACTAAAAGATGCCATTAAAAAATGGGATATTGTAAATAAAGATGCTGATGCCCTTAAGTTTTATTCTGCAGCACCGGGAAATGTGCCGACCCTTGAGCCATTTTCACAGGATAAATATTGGGAGCTTGACACCGACCGAGAAAAGGGGTGTATAAGGGATAAGAAAAATGCGTACAGTCAGGATGGGGGGCTTGCCGTGCTTTATGGAAATCTGGCTTATGATGGGTGTATAGTTAAAACTGCCGGTGTGGATGAAAGTATTTTGAAATTTACAGGTAAAGCAAGGGTGTTTGAAAGTCAGGAAGATGCGGTAAATGCCATTTTATCTGATAAAATAGTGCCTGGCGATGTGGTGATAATAAGATATGAGGGTCCAAAAGGAGGTCCGGGTATGCAGGAGATGCTTTACCCCACAAGCTATCTTAAATCAAAAGGGCTTGGAAAAGTATGCGCACTTATTACAGATGGAAGGTTTTCAGGCGGCACGTCAGGGCTTTCCATAGGTCATGTTTCTCCTGAAGCGGCAGAAGGCGGGAATATTGCACTTATTAATGACGGGGATACTATAAAGATTGATATACCAAATAGAAAAATTTCAATAGAAATTTCTGACAAAGAGCTGAACAGAAGAAGGGAAGAGGTGGCAAAAAGAGGCTTTAAGCCTTTAAACAGGAAGAGAAATGTTTCCAAAGCCTTAAAGGCTTATTCGATATTTACTACAAGTGCCGCTAAAGGTGCGGTAAGAGATATATCAAAGTATGAATAAAAAAAGCGACCCTGTAAGGGTCGCTTTTTTTATAGTCCTAATACATCAAACATACTATAAAGAGCGGGGCTTTTCCCTTTCAACCATTTTGCAGCAGTTATAGCACCTTTTGCAAATGTATCCCTTGTGTGAGCCTTATGGGTAATTTCTATCCTTTCCCCTTGTCCACAAAACATTACAGTATGTTCTCCAACGATATCGCCGGCTCTAATAGTTTGAATCCCTATCTCTTTATCAGTCCTTTCCCCAATGAGTCCTCTTCTGCAGTAGACTGCATCTTTATCAAGGTCCCTTTTGAGTGTATTAGCAATTACCTCTGCCATTTTCATGGCTGTCCCGCTTGGAGCATCTTTTTTAAGTCTATGATGAGATTCGATTATCTCAATATCATATATGTCACCTATGGCCTTTGAAACCATTTCTAAGATTTTAAATGTAAGATTGACACCAAGACTCATGTTTGGAGCAAATACCACAGGCAGCTGTTTGCCGAGCTCTTTTATCCTTTCGATTTCATCCGGCTCAAAACCTGTACTGCCGATGACAAGCGGTATATTTGCTACCCTGTATTTTTCAAGATTGCTCATTGTTGGTTTTGCACCTGTAAAATCTATTAATACATCACATTTATTTTTTGCGTTTTCTATATCAGATTCAATTTTTATACCTGTTTCCCCTATCCCTGCCAAAGTCCCTGAATCTTGTCCTAAAAATTCGGATTTAGAATATTCATAGGCGGCTGTGATATTGGTATTAGCATCTTCACCGCTAAGGGCTATTATCCTTCTCCCCATTCTTCCGGCTGCACCGATTACGCCTATATTAACCATACATTATCCCTCAATTCTTTAGATTTATTCCAAGGTCTATTAATACTTTTCTAAGTTTGTCCTCATTTGCTTTGGTCATCTTGACAAGAGGTAATCTGATTTCATCCTCTATTAGCCCCATTAAATGCACTGCTTTCTTGATAGGTATAGGATTTGTTTCAAAGAAGATTGCTTTAAAAAGCGGGAATAGTTTTAAATGTGTTTCAAGGGCGGTTTTATAATCTCCTGCTTCAAAAGCGTCGCACATCTTTGCCATAAGTGCAGGCACAATGTTTGTGGCTACTGATATTACACCTTTTGCCCCGATACAGTATAGTGGATAAGATAAAGAGTCTTCCCCGCTTAATAGTGCAAATTCATCGTCGGTATTAAGAATAATTTCTGTGGCCTGATCAAGTGAGCCGCTTGCCTCTTTTACGCCCACGATATTTTTTATCTTTGAAAGCCTAATGACAGTTTCAGGCAACATATTGCAAGCCGTCCTTCCAGGTACATTGTATAAAATTATTGGTATATCAACAGCTTCAGCAACTGCTTTAAAATGCTGGTAAAGACCCTCTTGAGTAGGTTTGTTATAGTAAGGGGTTATTACCAAAGCGCCATCAGCTCCCGCCTTTTTAGCATGTTCTGTTAAAAATATTGTTTCATGAGTGCTGTTTGAGCCGGTCCCTGCAATTACAGGTACCCTTTTTTTGACCTGATCGATTACTATATCGATTACCTGGCAATGCTCTTCATAAGTAAGTGTTGCTGATTCACCTGTTGTCCCACAAGGAACAATTCCGTCAGTTCCATTTTCGATTTGAAACTCCACCAAGCGTCTTAGTGCTTCCTCGTCAACTTTGTTATTTTTCATCGGTGTTACAATTGCTACAATACTTCCCTTAAACATAACATCCTCCATCTATTAGTATTCAAAAGCTTCCCTGTCTAATTCACCTGTATAAATAACTCTTGCTTCACCCTCAAGGTATACTTTTTCATTTTCAAGATAAATTTTTAGCTTCAGTCCACTTCTTGTGATTACAGTTATAGGAGATTTTAACTTATTATTTTTAGAAGCAATTATTGAAACGGCTGCAGCACCTGTGCCACAGGCAAGTGTTTCAGCTTCAACACCCCTTTCATATGTTCTCATTTTTACAGTGTTGTCATTGACTACTTCATAAAAATCCACATTTGTCCCTGCAGGTGCAAAATGATTGTGATAACGCAAAAAAGCACCTGATTTTACAATATCAACACTTTCGATATTATCAGTTTCAATGACAGCGTGTGGGACACCTGTATTTATGTAAGATAACTTATAATCATCCACATTAAAATTTAATTTTTCATCAAAAGGTTGCGTAAGTTGTACCTTAACATTAACCCCTTCTTTTATTTCAGCTTCTATTATCCCAGCAAGGGTTTCAAATTTCATTCGTTTACCTGCTATATTATTAAGGTAGGCAAATCTAGCTGCACATCTTGAGCCGTTACCGCACATTTCTGCTACTGAGCCATCAGAGTTGAAAAATGCCCATTTAAAATCTGCCACTGTTGACTTTTCTATAAAGATTATCCCGTCTGCCCCCACCGAAAGTGATCTTTTGCATACCTTCTCAATAAAGTTCTTATTGTAATCAATCTTTTTATCCCTGTTATCTATAAGGATAAAATCGTTCCCCGAGCCACTCATTTTTGTGAATTTTATCATATTAACCTCTTGAAAAGTTTTTACTTATATTAAGTTCTTCAATGACTTTACTTTTAAGTTTTTGCATATTTTTCTTTACCTTTTCAGATAGTGTCATATTCATTTGAATACTTTCTACCTGAATTCCAAAAAGTACTATCTCTTCGGGTCTGTCACCGATGAGCTCAGCTGCTAAAAGTATATCTTTCAGCCCCATCTGGTGGGGGGAAAGCTTACTTTCAAATATTGGGTCGATATCTTGACCTTCTGCACGGATAACTGTTCCAGGCTCAAATCCCATATCTATTGCATCTACAATTATCAACTTATCTGCCCATGCAATATAGTTTAGGAGGTCAAGCCCTAAAGTTCCACCTTCGACAATTTTTAATTGCTCATCTTCCAGAATTTCATTTTTAAGCTCTTGAGCGATAACGACACCGGCGCTGTCGTCATCCATAAGCAGATTGCCAAGTCCAAGGATTAAAATATTTTTCATACCCGAAAATAACACTAAATAATTTAAAATTCAACATTATTTAAGGTAGTGTATCTGAGCTTTCTGTTAAAAGGGCTAAAATAGGATATTTTTTGTCTTGATTAAATAAGGTATTTATATTAGAATTTTTCTAAATTGGAGGATAGTATGAGAGAAAGATATCTTTTTTTGAAAAAAGAGATAACAAGATTTAGAGATATGTTTGAGCATCTGCCATTATCTTACAGAGAAAAGTTAAAAGAATATGAAGAGGAATATGATTTGTTGAAAGAGAGTATCCTTGAGGAAGATTTAAGATGGGCGGATGAAGAGTTTTCAAGATGGTATGAAAGATATATGGTGTATGAGGTTATGACAACAATAAGGCTATCAGAGGGTTAAAGTCAGTAAAAAACTTCTTTTAAGTACAAACCTTGCGGGGGAGCAGTAGGTCCTGCAAACTCCCTATCTTTTTTTTCCAAAATATATTTTACTTCGCTAAATGGTGCATCTTTTTTGTACAGAAATATTGTTGTACCGACAATATTTCTTACCATGTTATGCAAAAAACCGTTTGCGTTGATTTCAAGGTTTATAATTTCGTTTTCCATGTTTATGTTGATGAAGTTTATTGTGCGAATATTGTTGTCTTTGATACTTTTTTTAGTGCACATACTTGAGAAGTCGTGCTCCCCTACAAAATAATCCAAATAACCTTTTAATTTTTTAATATCAATTTTTCTCCTAAACCACCACACTCTGTTTCTCAATAAAGATGACCTATTTTCCCTTGTGAGTATTTTATAAACGTATGTTTTTGATTTGGCACTTTTTTGAGCATGAAAGTTATGTTCCACATCTTCACAGCTAAGTATTGTAATGTCATTACTTAAAAGACTGTTAAGCCCCAATCTAAGAGAGTCATTGTTGATGTATTTTTCAGCCCTGAAATTAAAAACCTGCCCTAATGCATGAACTCCGGTATCAGTCCTTCCTGAGCCGATTATACATACCCTTTTTTTGAATATTTTTGTGAGCTTTTCCTCTATTTCACCTTGGACGGTCCTTAAATCTTTTTGGATTTGCCATCCGTGAAAATTAGTGCCGTCATATTCTACTATACACTTTTTGTTATAGTATACTGATTCCATAACATCCTGCTATTATCGAAGTGATTAAGAGAATATCTAATTTTCTCATTTTATCAATGGTCAATATATGCTCCCAATTTGTTCTGTAATTTAATGTAATCGATATCTGCTCAGCATAATAAAAAACCCTATTGAAAAGAGGTATTAAAAATGTATGAAGGGAGAATAATAGTCTTAAACCCTTTTTAGGGATTATCCCTCTTAGTTTTTGAGCAGTTATTATTTTATCTGCCTCTTCAAAGATAAGTGGGATGAATCTTATTGCAATTATACATGATGTGGCCATTTCTGTTGGATTTACCCCAAAAACTTTAAACGGCTTAAGAATTATATATACTATCTTAACTATATCAATTGGTTTTGTGGTTATTGTAAAAAGGGAAGATATTATAATCATAAGGGAAAATTTACAAGTGTATAAAAATGCAGCTATATAGTTTAAACCGTTATTATTGTCATAAAAAAGCTGAATAGCGAAAGTAAATATCAAAAGGTATCTGAAAGGTTTTAGCAGTGTAAGTATTTCCATTGGCTTTATTCTTGAAAGTAAGGTTATTGCGACAGCTATTATCGTATAAAATATAAAGCTTAGAAGGTCAAATTTAAGCCCTATAAAAATTAGAAATACAATTGTAGATAAAAATTTTGTAATAGGGTTTAGTCTGTGGATAAAAGAGTTTCTATGAATATATTTTCCGATTACTACTTTGTTCATAACAAATTCTGTTGCATGAATATTCCAACAGGCCCGGTAATCATCATATCACCGAGAGGGGATGCAAATACGATGTTTCCACCTTCATTTACCAAACTCCTTCTTTGGGGGCCGGTAACTAAAATAGGAAGATTTTTGTATGAATAAGGTTTGAATATTTTTGCACCATGCCCTTTGTCATCATATACTTCTTTGTTAGTAATGCTTCCTTCAATGAGCTTATCAATAAAATATTTAAACTTTTCGGGGGTTAACATTTTTGTATGATGTTCAAAAAAACCTAAAACCTTATAATCTTTGTCTACTAAACAGGCAAATGTATGCCCGTTTCCAATATCAACTGTCACTGCAGGCCATTTTTCATTATTGTAAACGGCGCCGAGTGCTGCGATAATTGCCGTATCTGTGATGCTAAAATTTTCTATCCCTTTCTTAACCAGCTCATTGTAAATACTATTAAACCTTGAAAAAGTATTTGGTATTTCGTGATTTGAAGGGAAAAATGCGTTTTTAAGACCGTCTTTCAAGAAATCTTCCAAGAAGTTCATTCTTGTGACTCTGTCAGACTGCCCCTGAATATATCCATGGTCCTGTACGGCAACATGATACTCTAAATCATAATTGTCGTATATTTTCAAAAGAGTATCTATAAGGTTAAAATCTATTTCTGATAAAAATATATCCGGATTTTCAACAGCTTCAACCAAATTAAAGCCCAAGTCAGCTACTTCGCTTAGGTCATCCCTAATGGTTTTTGCCGCCTTTTTTTCTACAAACACGGAAAACCCTTTTTTAAGATGATTTTTGAGTGCAGAGACTATCGGGCCTCCTCCAATCAAACTGCCACCAATAAAAATATCTCTGCTATAATTTTCTATTTTATCAGCGAATATTTTGGTAGGGGATGGATAGACTAATTTGATAAAATTTTCTGGCCGCTGGCCATCACAGTATATTAGAATATCCTGTGTGCCAGCACCAATGTCTATTGCAACTGAAAACTTACGCTTCTTTGTTATTGTCGGCTTCCTTTTTCTCTGCAGTTTTTTTGTCAGATTCAGGAGTGATGTCTATAGCATCTTCGGTTTCTTTAGCCGCTTTTTTAAAGTTTTTAATGGCTTTCCCCATCCCTTCTCCAATCTGAGGGAGTTTCCCTGCACCAAAAATAACAAGTGCTATTACTAATATTATTAAAATTTCTTGTGTTCCAAGTCCAAACATATCAACCTCCAAATTTGGGTTTCACATTATTATATCTTTTTCTTTTTCAAATCAATAGGTTTCTTATATGTTTTTAATATCTTTCCCTTTTCACACTGAAAATAAGAGAAATTAAAGCAAAAATACCAAGCCAGAGGTATCCGTATTTTGAAAAAAGGCTTCTCTTATTGCTATCAATGTTGACATTAGCTTCTATTATGTCTTGTTTATTGTTGCCAATTTTATTTATTATTTCACCTTTTTCGTTGATATATGCTGATATGCCCGATTGGGTTACTCTTATCACCGGTCTCATAAACTCTTTAGCCCTCACGATATCAATGGCAAGATGTTGAACTCTGCCTAAAGTATCACCAAACCAACTGTCATTTGAAAGTATTACAAGCATGTCAGGTGATTTATCTTTAAAAGCATTAAATATTATATCGTAAAAAGCACTTTCATAGCATATTAGAGGGAGTATATTGATATTGTTTGAGTTAAATACCTTGTGCACTTTTCCCCTTGAAAAATCTTTTGCATCCCCAAAAAAGTATCTGCTGATAGGGGCTGTGATTATTTTAAGCGGGAAATACTCGCCGAATGGGACAAGGTGCATTTTGTCATAATATTGGTAGCTACCTTTTGAGAAAAAGAAAGCACTATTGTAGTAATTTAATTTTTGGTCATAGCGGATATTTCCGAGCAGCAAATCTTTTTTTAGTGAAGATTCTGTTATATAGCTAAAAGTTAAATTGTCAGCTTGAATAAAAAAAGGGAAAACAGATTCCGGTAAAAGGATTAAATCTGATTTTGATTTTGATGCAATCTCTATCATTGAAATTACCAAATTTTTTATTTCTTCCCTTTTTTCAGGTAGCCACTTCTCTTCCTGTTTATAGGCAGGCTGTATTATAGATATATTTAATGATTTGTTGTATTTTATTTCTGGCTTAATTACATTTGATGTAATCAGCAATAAGATAACGATACCGGTCGGGATAAGTTGCTTGGTATTTTTTTGTGAAAGCACTTTGTAAAGGGATAGATTGACAAGAATAATTATTAAAGATACGCCGTATTCGCCAAATATTGAGTAGAAATTTGTAAAGATTTGAGAATTATATGGTATTAGCCCGAGGTTAAGCCAGGGGAATCCGGTAAAAATTTTTGACCTTAAGATTTCGATTACTACAAACACTAAAGCTGAAATAACAATTTTATCTGTTTTTAAATTCAGATAAAAAAAGAGCAAAAGATATATAGACATGTATAGGGATAATCCAAATACCGCAAGAACCCCTATGATTAGCGGCGCCCCTCCAAAGTGGCTAACGGAGGAATTAATCCAAAACAGATTGAAAAAATAATATGTGGTTGAAAAAATCAGTGTCTTAGTAAAAAAATATTTTTTGTCTTTAAGAGAAAATAATACAGGAATAAAACTGATAAAGCTTAGCCACCACAAATCTAACCCCGGTGATGAGAGTGTGAGCAGTATAGCACTTAGAAGGGGTAAAAATATTAATTTCATTATTCTCCCTAAATATAATTGAATATTATTTTGCCCTGTTTCTATATTCCAAAATAATTAGCGGGGCAACAAAAATCATTAATTGAATTTTAAAATAAATCAAGGTAATATTATCTATGAAGCTTTAATATTAATATGTGTCTATAATTAATGAAGTGTAAAATTATATACAATGCACAAGGGGGCAAGTTGATGAGCTTTACTTCAAAATTATTGGAAGATAAAAAAATTTTTGTTGTTGAAACACCGGAGAGGATTGATGCTGCAAACTCTCCTGAGTTGAAAGATATGATTTCAGATACTGTTTCCAAGGGGATTTTTAAGATAGTAATTGACATGAGTAAGACAAACTTTATCGATTCAAGCGGTTTGGGTGCGCTTGTGTCTAAAATATCTATTTGTAAAAATAACAATGGGGATGTCAGGCTTGTGGTTTTGAGTGACAGAGTACTGGAAATACTTGAAATTACCCATTTAAATAAGATTTTAAAGTTATATAAAACGGTAGATGAGGCGATAGCAAGCTTTACGGAGGGTTGATATTATTAGACCTGTTTACTTGAATGAGCCTGATTATTCTAAAGAACTTTTCTTAATCCCGCCAAAATATAAGGGGAAAATATTAAACAGACTTTTTTTGCTGTATGGTAGTGATACAGGTAAAAAGATTTATGGTGAAATAGAGAGGCTTGTAAAGGTACATCATGCTTACATAAAAAAAGGATTTGATTTTATTCCCGAGAACAGAGAAAAGTTTACTTCCCGTGATACTGTTCTCATAACATATGGAGATATGATTGTAGGGGGGAATAAAAAGCCCCTAAAACATATAGCTGATTTTTGCAAAAAATATCTTAAAAATGTGTTTAATTCAGTTCATATCTTACCCTTTTACCCTTACAGCTCTGATAGAGGATTTTCTGTTAAGAATTTTACCGAAGTTGACCACAGAATCGGCACTTGGGAAGATATACATAATTTGAGCAAAGAGTTCTCACTCATGTTTGATGGTGTTTTTAACCATATTTCATCAAAAAGTGCATGGTTTCAGTCATTTTTAAACGGTGACCCCGAATTTAGAGACTTTTTTATCACGATTTCAACCTCAAAGATGATATCTGAAGAGCATCTGAAGCTTATTGTGAGGCCAAGGACAACTCCTTTATTTACTGAATTTCTTACCATTGACGGGCCAAAACTTGTTTGGACAACTTTTAGCAGTGACCAAATCGATTTAAACTTTAGGAATCCTAAGGTACTTACGAAAATGATTCAAATATTACTTTTTTATGTCAGGATGGGGGCAAGTCTTATAAGGCTTGACGCTGTTACTTATCTTTGGGAGGAGTTGGGGACAGAGTGTGCTCACCTGAAGGAAACTCATGCAATAATTAAACTTTTTAGGGATATATTGGATATAACGGCGCCATATGTAAAACTTGTAACAGAGACCAATGTGCCTCATGAGAAAAACATACAATATTTTGGAAATGGGTATGATGAAGCTCAGATGGTATATAATTTTGCTCTTCCGCCGCTTGTTTTGCATGCGTTTTTGAGGGAAGACACTACTGTTTTATCAAAATGGGCTTCTACAATAGACAGTCTTAACGATTATGCAACTTTTTTTAATTTTCTTGATTCTCATGATGGAATAGGGGTTTTGCCTGTAAGCGGTATCTTGGATGAAAGAGAAATAAACTACATGGTGTTGAAAACTATTGAAAATGGTGGATATATCTCCTACAGGACAGACCAAAATGGTGAAGAGGTCCCATATGAGCTAAATATCACCTGGTACAGTGCATTAAATGGTGATTCCACAGTGGAAGATAAGGGGATAAAAAAATTTATTGCCTCTCGTGCTATTGCACTCAGCTTAGTGGGGGTGCCTGGTGTCTATATTCATGGGCTTCTCGGCACAAAAAATGACGGGGAAGCAGTGTTAAAAGAGAAACAAACAAGGAGTATTAATAGAAAAGTTTTTAAATATAAAGAGATAAAAGAGATTTTAGATGATAAAGATGCCATTCAATCAAAAATCCTGAATTTGTTGACAAAGCTAATTGCTATTAGAAGTAGTGAGAAAGCTTTTAGTCCAAATTTTAAACAAAAAATTTTTGAGATAGACAACAGACTGTTTTGTGTTTTCAGATATCTGAATGATGAAGATGAATGTATTTTGAGTATAACAAATGTGTCTGACGATATAATTAAAATTGATTTATCAAAATTTAAAAAATATTTTTGTTCTGATAAAAATATTGATATCGTATCGGGCAGGGAAATTTTGTTGAATCAAAATTTTTTGATTGAAGGTTATCAGGTTATTTGGATTAAAGGTTCTTTGAAAGGAAATATTCAGGATTTTGAAAAAATTTAATTAAACTGTTTGATTTTATTGCATGTTTATAAAATTGTGTTAAAATTAAAATGTGCATAGTTTATTTTAATGGAGGAAGTAATGAATCCAAATGTTGTGCCCCGAAAGTTAATTGGTCTTAATGAGCTCAAGGTAAATGATATAAAACTTAGAAGGCTTTTTATATTGATTGATGGGAAAAAGGACTTGAATGAGCTGGCAGATTCGTGTCATATGGATTTGCAGGAATGTGTTGAAAAGATAAATGAACTAAAAAAGCTCTCTGCCGTTGATGTTGATGAAGATGAACTATCAGGTTCAAGTGGTGGGGATGTACTGGATGAATATGGTCTTGAATGTTCAGATTTTAATGATTGCCTTATTAAGTCCTTATCTTTATTTATAGGGCCTGTTGCATCACTGATAGTTGAGAAGAATGTTCAAAAGAAAGAGAAGATGAATGTTTATCAGATGCACACTATTATAGAAAACCTTTCCAAAGAGATAGATAAGATTGAGGACAGAAAAAAGTTTATTGATTTGATGAAAGGGAAGATAACTGAAAAATTGAAGGATTAGATTTTATTATAACCGGAGGTTGTTATGTTTAAAAGTATTCAATCCAAGATTAACTTTGCAATTTTTATTGTATTACTGATTATTTTTGGTGCTTTTTATTTTATTATGGATCAGCAGAAAAAAACAGAAATTATGGATCAAAAGCTGAAACAAGCACAGGTTATTTATCAACAGCTAGATTATTTGAAAACATGGATTGGTAAGAATGGCGGTATATGGATTAAAGATATAAAAGATGACAGGTATATTGTAAAAGAAGGAAGATATGCGAGGAAAAATACATCTATTGTGCTGGCAGAGCTTTCCGATGCAAGTTTGGGTAATAAAGATTACAAATTTAGGGTTGTGAGTCCAAAGCCACTTAATCCTAAAAATTTATCTGATGCTTTTGAAAACCAGGCATTGATGAAATTTAGAGCAATGAGTCCTGATGCTGAGATATATAAGTTTGATTTTGATAAAAAAATACTACGTTATGTTAAACCGATGGTTACTTCACAATTTTGCCTTAAATGTCATCCTAATTATGAGCTTGGCAGCATTGAGGGTGGAATAAGTATTACAATACCGATAGAGGATATCATTCAGGAAATTAAGCAAAACCGTATTTATTATGCTTCATTTTTTGGGATTACCATGGCAGTCTTGCTTGTAATTATGGTTTATTTGATGAATGTAATTGTCGTTAAGCCTATAAAAAAACTGACTGATCAGGCAGATAAGATTAGTACGGGCGAGATAAATGTATCTGCCGAAATCCATCGGGAAGATGAAATTGGAGAGCTTTCAAAAGCAATCGAAAGATTAAGAATCAGTTTCAAAAAGATGATGAACTTAAAATAAATTGAAAGGGAAGCTTGGGCTTCCCTTTTTTTCAATACACTTAATCGATACCTGTCAAATCAATACCTTTTTCTCTATATTCGTTGAGCTTGTTGCGCAAAGTCCTGACAGTGATCCCTAACAGCTCTGCAGCTTTGGTACGGTTGCCGTCAACTTCTCTTAAGGTTTTTAATATAAGCTCTTGCTCCATTTGAGAGATTGTGACACCGGCTTCTAATTTTATGTTATCATGCTCTTCATGAATATTATTTTCATATGTTATAGATTGGATTTTTTGCTCACTTGAGAGTGTGTCATTGAATGTTATGCCGTGTAAAAATAAATCTCTCGGGGTGATGTATTTTTCTTTGGAAAGTATTACAGCTCTCTCAATCGTATGTTCTAATTCTCTGACATTTCCAGGCCAATCGTAATTTAGTAAATGGTTTACTGTTTCCTGAGAAAGCTCCTTTAAAGGTTTTGAATTTATTTCGCTGTATTTTTTTATAAAAAAACTTGTCATAGCCATTATATCTTCTTTTCTCTTTCTCAAAGGGGGCAATTCTATATTTATTACATTTAGTCTGTAATATAAATCTTCTCTGAAATTTCCTTTTTCTACTTCATCTTTTAAGTTTCTGTTAGTAGTGGCTATTATTCTGACATTTATTTTTTGTTTAGTTGTGGAGCCAAGCCTTTCTATCTCTTTTTCCTGTAAGACTCTCAAAAGCTTGGCTTGAAGATTTAGCGGGACTTCTCCTATTTCATCCAAGAGGAGAGTGCCTCCATCTGCAAGCTCAAACTTACCCGGTTTTTTATTTATTGCCCCTGTAAAAGCACCTTTCTCATAGCCAAAGAGTTCGCTTTCGATTAGACTTTCGGGGATAGCCGCACAATTTATGGCAATAAATTGCCCCTTTCTCTTACTGTTTTCATGAATAAATTTAGCGACTACTTCTTTACCTGTACCTGACTCCCCTGTGATAAGGACTGTAGCTTCAGTGGGAGCTATATCCTTTGCTATATTAAAAACCTCTTCCATAAATTTGCTTTTGAATATTAAATTTACTTCCCCCTCTTTTTTGGAATGTTTTACTTCCTGAATTTCAAATACCCTTGAAATCATCTCTTCAATAACGTTAAGAGGGAAAGGTTTGATTATAAAGTCGAAAGCACCTTCTTTTAACGCTTTAATGGCATTATCAACTGTGCCGTATGCGGTGATAAAGCATATAGGGGTGTGAATCCCTGCAGATTTAAGCATTTCGTACATTTTAAGTCCGTCAACCTTTGGCATCCTTATATCGGATATAATCAAATCATAAGTCTTTTTCATTGCCATATCAAAGCCTTCACTGCCATCTGAAGCGGTATCCACATCAAACCCCAGCCTTTTTACAGTTTCAAGAAGCGCACTTTGCATATTATCGTCATCATCTACTATTAAGATATTTCTTTTGTCGGCCATAACCACCTCATGAATAAATTTATTTTGGCATTATTATCTTAAAACTTGTGTACTCATTAGGTTTGCTTTCCGGAATAATATTTCCTCCATGAGCTTTTATGATTTTATAGACTATTGATAAACCAAGCCCTGTCCCTTTTGCTTTTGTAGTTTGAAAAGGGATGAAGAGTCTGTTTAAGAAATCTTCTGAGATTCCATGTCCATTATCAGTTATTTCTATTTTTGAGTATTTGTCATCAGAAAATGAACTAATCATAATTTTTCCACCATTATCAACAGCATCAATAGCATTGTGTATAAGATTCATTATACACTGTTTAGTTAGTTCGATATCACAGTAAATAGTATCATTTTCATTTATTTTGTTTATAAATTGAATATTTTTATCTTTCATAAGATGCATCAAGTAAAGCACCACGTCGTCTACAATATCTGCAATAAAGTATAACTGTTTTTTTACTTTGACGTCCTTAGTAAACAGTAAAATATTTGAAATTGTGCTGTTTATTGTTTTAATCCCCTTTAATATTGAGTTGGTAAGGTTAATTTTTGGTTCATCCCCTTTTAAATCCCTTTGAAGAAGAGAGGTGAAAAGCTCTATGCTGCCAAGTGGATTTCTAATTTGATGGGCAATATTTGCAGCCATCTCACCCATAAGGGCAAGTTTTTCATTTCTTTGTTTTTCTATCTCCATCAGTTTGAGATTGGTAATGTCATCAAATATATAAATCAAACCGCTAACATTATTCATATTAAACTTGCTTACGCTAACTTTAAAATAATTGTCTTTGATACTAAATTCAAACAACCCTGTTTCATCAAAAGTGTATAATAAATTTAAAAATTCATTTCCAAAAGTTTTTATTATATTTTCGGCTATGTTATTTTTGAGAAGTATCTCTTTGTCGCTGTTTATGGTAAGAATTCCACTGCTGCTGTTCATTAATATAGTATCTACAAGCTCACCATATTCTTTTAGTTGCTGGTTTTTTACCCTGATTTCATCTTTTAACCTTTCCACTTCGCCTTTAAGTGCTTCATAACTTGCAGTGAGATTGTTAGATGCTTCACTGAATATTTTGAAGGCTTCATGTAGTTCATTTATATCTATTGATTTCTTAGTTTCTTTTTCCAATTTAAGTCCTCTAACTCCATCACGGCTTCTTTGTAAAAAGATGAATTTTTATACTTAATTGATACTTCATTAAAATGTTTTAAAGCATTTTCTTCATCTCTGTTTTGAAGGTGTATTTTTCCTAAATAGTAATGGGAATCCCCCAAAATATTGTCATCTACTTTTTTCAAAGCTATAATTTTCTCAAAAAATTGCTTAGACTTGTCGTAATTGTTTGTGTTATAAAAATAAATTCCGCCATTTAACAGGAATCTTATAATCTCTTGACTGGTATAGTTGTTGTAGTCAAATATTTCATTGTAAAAGTTTTCCACTATCAGACTATCATTTATTTTATTTATCATTTTGGCCCTTAATATATATGCTAATTCCCTGTTTACCGTATATTTTCTTAATTCATTTATCCCCTTTATCGGATTAGTTTTATAAAATTCATTAGCAAGAAACTTTATTTGATTAATATCAAGTTTATTTATGTCGTAATCAGCCGTGTTTTCATTTAGCAACATTTTGATGATAAAAATATCGTTATTTTTTACCCCTTTTATATTTTGTATGATTTTCTTTGCTTTTTGGATTTCTCCAAGAGAATAGTAAGCATACGCCACGTAACTGAAAATAGAATCTTTTGTGCTTTCAGTCAAATATTTGAGCCAAGATATGTTATCGTGGTAAGTTTTGAGAATATCTATATGATTGCTTTCTTCTGCTAACTTGCTGAATTTATGTAATAAATTAGAATTTAATATTTCTTTTAGCTTATTACTGTGTTTTCCATTTTCAATATTTATAAAGTATTCTTTTAGAAAGAGCAGAGTAGTATCAATATTGCCTGTGCTGTCAAGCATCGTGATATACTCATAATAAGTAATGTCAAGCAATTCTTTCCATCTGTCAGCATTTGTAAGCTCTTTGTTTGTAGCCATATATGTTTGTGCTTGATCTATTACATCGTGATATTTTCTATCATTTAAAAGAGCAAGTATTTCATTATATCTGATATCCTCAAGGATTGAGTTTATCTCCTTTTTAAATTTTGTGTCGGGGAATTCGTTCAAAAGCTTGCTAAGTTCGTTTTTAGCCATATCCAGATTGCTGTTTTTAAAATAGTTTTTTGCATTTTCCATATAGATTTTCTGTTTGACATCATATGCCTGGCTAAGATATGGGGAGTCAAAAAAGGATGACTCAAAAATTTTAATATATTCAAGTGCATTATCAAACATTTTTTCTCTGAAATAAGATTGAATTATCAGCAAATACCCTTCAGATTTGATATTGACATCAATATCTGAATTTAAAACATCTCTTAAGAATTCTAACCAATAGTCAGTTATATTCCTTTCCAAATATTTTTTTGCATATCTGACTGCAGAGAGCTGCCCCCCTTTTTTGTTAAAATATTTATTTTTTGCATCAAGGTAAAGTTGGTCTGCAAGTTTATCTTTCCCTGTTTTTTCTAAAATTTCGGCTGCTTTAAACATTGCCAAATCAGCATATTTCCCTTCCGGATAAAGATTGTAAATCTTCTCATATATTGAAATTGCTTTGTCGTAAAATTCTTTTTTTTCAAGAATTGATGCAAAGTTGTATAATATATCTTCTCCAAGTTCATTATACTCAATATCGCTATCAAGTATTTTGGAAAAGTATTCATATGCAGCATTTGTATCTTTTAACTGATTATAAAGCATACCTATTTTTGCATAAAGCTTAATATTATCTACTTGAAACTTACTGAGCATTTCCCTGTAGCTTTCGATTGCCTTGTCATATTGCCCTATATTTTCATATATCTGTCCGATCTTTTCGTATGCTTTTTTGGCAAGCTCTGTATCAGGCATAGCATTAATTATATTTCTGTATTCAAAAACTGCTTCAAAATATAGACCTGCACTCTCTTTCGCGATTGCAGAATTCCAAAGAGCATCAATATAGAGATAGCTGTTTGAATATCTTTTTGCAAAATCCTCAAATATTGCAGATGCTTGTACATAATTTCTATCTGAAAATTTGCCTAACCCCATATATGCCTTTCCAAGTAAGAAATATGCTTCTTGACCGTATATGTCATTACCATGCTTGTTTATAAAGTCATTTATCTGATTGATTGCATTTTGATAGTCTTCATTCTCAATTTTATTTTTTATTGCCAAAAGCTCCGATTCGGCAGCAGGGTCTTTTATAATCTCTTTGCCAACGACAGCTTTAGGGTTTTCTATGGTATTTTGTATATTGAAATTGTTGTTTATCTTCCTTTTCGTAATAAATACTTTTACCTCTTTTTTACCTGCAATCGCATCAATACTTGCAGGTGTTTTTAGATTTATTATGAGCTGATTGTTTATTGAGCGAATGTTTTCGATAAAGTTATCCTTAATATTATCGACTTTAATATCGAGATTTTTATTAAAAGTTATTGTGGCAGTACCATTGTCAACTTTTGAATCTATAATATTTATATTCTCAATTTTAAGCAATAGCTCTGTTGCAAAGCTAAGCTGTTTAATGAGAATTTCCCCTGCAAATAGATGAATGTTACTAATTGTAAGTATTGCGAAAGTTAAAAATATTTTTCTCATACAACAAAATATAGCAGAAAATAATGAATATTTAAATATTTTAATCGATTATAGCATTTTTATAGTAGTGTTTTTATTTTTGCGGGGGTTGACAAATAAGTATAATATGTTAGCCTTAGCATGTTATGTACTTTTTAACACCAAAAGCTAATCAAAAAATAAATATCTTAAATAGCACTGTAATTCTTTTTTAACAGTTTTACGATATGGAGGATGAATGAGCGAAAAACAAAAAATAGTTGTTAATAATTTATTTAAAATTTTCGGACCTACCCCTGAAAAGGCTTTAAAACTTATAAAGCAAGGGTTAACGAAAGATGAGATATTCAAAAAAACAGGTAATAATGTAGGGGTTCAAAATGCATCATTTTCCATAAATGAAGGTGAAATATTTGTCATAATGGGTTTATCCGGCTCCGGCAAATCTACACTTGTAAGGATGCTTAATAGGTTGATAGAGCCTACCAGCGGTGAAGTTATAATTGATGGTAAAGATATTACTAAAATGAAATATAATGAGCTTATCAGCTTGAGAAGAACTCAGATGAGCATGGTTTTTCAGTCTTTTGCGCTTTTACCTCATTTGAATGTTATTGATAATGTTTGTTTTGGTTTGGAGCTTGCAAAAGTCGAAAAGAAAAACAGATATGAAAGAGGGATGGCTGCACTTGAGCAGGTAGGGCTCTCTCAATACGCTAAAAGTATGCCTGATGAGCTATCAGGTGGAATGCGTCAGAGGGTAGGGCTTGCAAGAGCTTTGGCAGTTGATCCTGAAATATTGCTTATGGATGAGGCATTTTCTGCACTTGATCCACTAATTAGAAGTGAAATGCAGGATGAGCTTTTGGAGCTGCAATCAAAACAAAAAAGGACAATTGTGTTTATTTCTCATGACCTTGATGAGGCAATTAAATTAGGTGATAGAATAGCCATAATGGAAGGTGGTAGAATTGTCCAGATAGGGACTGCAGAGGAAATATTAAAAAATCCTGCTGATGACTATGTTAAAGCATTTTTTAAAGGTGTAGACCCGGCTAATATTTTAACAGCCGGCGACCTTCTGAGAAAAGATACTCAAGTTACGGTAATCAGACATCCCGGAGATGGCCCAAGGGTTGCTTTGCAGAGATTAATTAATTATGACAGAGATTTTGGATATGTTCTTGATAAGGATAGAAGGTTTGTTGGTATTGTTTCCGCAGATAAATTAAAAGAAATACTAAATGATGACAGAGAGCTGACAATTGTAGATGCACTAATAGAAAAGGTTGAGCCGGTTAATATAAATGAGCCTATGCAAAACTTATTGGAATTGCTGGCTAAATCCAATGTGCCTATCCCTGTGGTTGATGATGATATGAGATTTAAGGGGGTTATCTCAAGGAACTCTTTTATAAAATCTTTGTATCAAAATAAGTCTGAGATGGAGAATGTAAATGTTTGATAAGAAAGTTATTCCTTTGGATAAATGGGTTCAGGACGGTATCGATTATATTGTCGATAATTATCGTGATTTTTTTCAGGCAGTAAAGTTACCAATAGAAAAGACGCTTGATTGGCTTGATTGGTTATTTAATGCGGTTAATCCAATTATTATTATAATTTTGTTCGCCTTTTTAGCTTACAAATTATCAGGGAAAAAACTTGCAATCTTTTCGGTGATTACTTTTGTGTTTATCGGATTATTAGGGTTATGGCATGAATCTATGACTACTCTTGCCATGATAGCAGCGTCGGTATTCTTTTGTGTCTTGGTAGGTGTCCCTCTTGGAATTATGTCAGGTAAGAGCGATAGATTTGAAAACGCCCTAAAACCTTTGCTTGATGCAATGCAGACAACTCCTGCATTTGTATACCTTATCCCTGTAGTTATGCTTTTTAGCATAGGAAATGTTTCCGGGGTAATTGCTACTATCGTATTTGCACTTCCTCCGATAGTTAGATTGACAAGTCTTGGGATTAGGCAGGTTGATAAAGAGCTTGTAGAGGCAGGGATAGCTTTTGGAGCTACAAAGTGGCAACTTCTTTTAAAGGTTCAGATACCTTTGGCTTGGCCTACGATAATGGCAGGGCTTAATCAGACAATTATGATGGCTCTCTCAATGGTAGTTATTGCTGCTTTGATAGGCTCTGGCGGTTTAGGTGAGCCTGTTTTCCAGGGGCTTAACAATCTTGATATCGGGTTAGCATTTATCGGCGGCATCAGTATAGTTTTAATGGCAATAGTTTTAGATAGACTTAGCCAAAACATAGGAAGAAAAAATAAATAGGAGGATGTTATGAAGAGATTTTTTTTAACAAGTTTGCTAATAATTATTTTGGCATTCCCGGCTTTTAGTTATCAAGAGTTGCCGGGAAAAGGTATTACAGTGAGGCCTGCAAGGGCAACATGGGATACCGGATATTTTCAGGAAGCTCTTATCAGAAGAGCCCTTGAAACCTTGGGGTACAACGTCAAAAAGCCTAAAGAGCTTCAGAACGCACTTTTTTATAAGTCGGTTGCACTTGGGGATGTAGACTATTGGGCAAATGGTTGGTTTCCAAATCACTGGGGGCAAACACCTAAGAACTTTAAAAAGAAGGCCGGAATATATGGGACCGTTGTAAAGGCAGGCGGACTTCAAGGTTATTTGGTATCAAAAAGTGCTGTTGATAAGTTTAATATCAAATCTCTTGATGACTTTAAGAGGCCTGAAGTTAAAAAAGCGTTTGATGCAAATGGGGATGGTAAAGCTGACTTGGTAGCATGCCCTCCTGGTTGGGGTTGTGCTTTGGTTATAGACCATCATATGAAAGTTTACGATTTGGCAAATGATATTAATCTTATAAAAGCATCATACGCAGCAAGTATGGCAGAAGCTATGGCAAGACATCAGAAAGGTGAACCGATTTTCTTTTATACTTGGGCCCCAAATTGGACTATTTTTAAGCTAAAGCCGGGCGAAGATGTGATGTGGATAAATGTACCTAAAATTATACCGAGATCTTCTCAGAAAGGTGCTGAAGATAGGATGACAGTAAGTGGAGTTAAGGGTGCTGTAACTGATCCATTGAAAGCTGGCTTTGTGGTAAGCGATATAAATATAGTAGCCAACCATAAGTTTATGGAAAAAAATCCACCGATCAAAGCATTTTTTAGTGTATTTTCCCTACCTTTAGAAGATATTAACGAACAAAATACCAAAATGTATGAAGGTGAAAAATCAGAACAAGATATTCAGAGACATGTTGACCAGTGGATAGAAAAAAATAAAGAGAAATGGAATTCATGGCTTGAAGAAGCAAGAAAAGCTGCAAAATAGTATTTACAGCCCACTCTTCTAAAGTGGGCTAAATTTTTGTTTTTTGTTCCTTCCGATTATTGTAATACTTAAAAAAATTTAATCAAATTAAACTTTACTCTTTAAATTTTAGGATTTTTATACTATGTTTTTATATTAATACTAAAACAAGGAGTTTTTTATGGGCAAAAATCTTTTTCAAAAGGTGTGGGATATTCATAAAGTTGCCGACCTGCCAGGTGGAAGGACGCAACTATTTATAGGCTTACACCTTATACATGAGGTTACAAGTCCTCAAGCCTTTGCTATGATTAAGGAGTTAGGGTTAAAAGTTGCATATCCTAACAGGACTTTTGCAACGTGTGACCATATCATTCCTACGGATAATATAACAAGACCTTTTGCTGATTCTATGGCTGAAGAGATGATGCAGGCACTTGAAAAAAATACCAAAGAGAATGGGATTACTTTTTTTGGTCCTGAATCAGGGTATCAAGGGGTTGTGCATATTGTCGGCCCTGAATTGGGGCTTACGCAACCAGGTATTACTGTTGCCTGTGGGGATTCCCATACTGCCACTCATGGTGCTTTCGGGGCAATAGCTTTTGGTATAGGCACAAGTCAGGTAAGGGACGTTTTGGCTACGCAGACAATGGCTCTTAATGATTTAAAAGTGAGAAGAGTTGAGGTGAACGGTAAGCTTAAGCCGGGTGTGTATGCAAAAGATATAATTTTGTATTTAATTAGGCATTTAGGGGTAAATGGCGGAATCGGGTATGCTTATGAATTTGCCGGGAGTACAATAGAAAACCTTTCAATGGAAGGAAGAATGACTGTTTGTAATATGGCGATCGAAGGTGGAGCAAGGGTAGGTTACGTCAATCCTGATGAAAAAACATTTGAATATTTAAAAGGTAAAAAATATGCACCAAAAGGTGAAAATTGGGATAAAATGCTTTCTTACTGGGAGAGTATAAAATCTGATAAAGATGCAGAGTACGATGATGTGGTGGTATTTAATGCGGAAGATATAGAACCAATGGTCACTTGGGGAATAAACCCTGAGCAGGGGGTTGGAATATCTGAAAAGCTTCCAATAGATGACAATCCGTCATTTAAAGAAGCTTACGAGTATATGAAGCTTAAGCCGGGTGCCCCTATTAAAGGGACTAAGATAGATGTGGTTTTTATAGGGAGTTGTACGAATGGGCGTATTGAAGATTTAAGAGAAGCCGCAAAGTATTTAAAGGGTAAGAAAGTAGCAAGTCATGTGAAAGCTCTTGCCGTTCCGGGGTCAACTACTGTTAAGGCAAAAGCTGAGGCGGAAGGGCTTGATAAAATATTTATTGAAGCTGGTTTTGAATGGAGAAATCCGGGCTGCTCCATGTGTCTTGCAATGAACCCTGACAAGCTTATTGGGGACCAAATCTGTGCTTCTACTTCCAATAGGAATTTTAAAGGAAGACAAGGCTCATCTTCGGGAAGAACAATTTTGATGAGTCCTGCAATGGCTGCTGCAGCAGCGGTTACGGGTGAAATCAGTGATGCAAGAGAAGTCTTTGAGTTAAATTAAGGGGGAAAATATGTCTATTAAACCTATAAATAGAGTGATAGGAAAAGCTGTTCCAATTTTAGGTGATGATATTGATACTGATAGAATAATACCTGCAAGGTATCTGAAATGTGTGACTTTTGACGGTATTGGAGAATTTGCATTTTATGATGAAAGATTTGACAGTGAGGGTAAACCCAAAAAACATCCGCTAAATGACAACAGGTTTAAAGATGCATCCATAATAATAGCCGGTAATAATTTTGGTTGTGGCTCTTCAAGGGAGCACGCTCCGCAGTCCATTAAAAGGGCAGGATTTAATGCAATTATAGCTGAAAGTTTCGCTGAAATTTTTTATGGTAATTCCACAACTTTAGGGCTTGTCTGCGTTACTTTACCAAAAACTGAAATTGAAGAATTGGCAAAAACCGTAGATGCAAACCCGAATATTCAAATTGAGATTGATATTGAAAGGGAAGTGATTAGAGCCGGAGAAAAGGTATACAATTGTGGAATAAAACCTTCCACAAAAAAATCTTTTTTGGATGGGGAATATGACAGCCTCGGAGTGCTTTTGAAAAATATGGATAAAGTCAAGGAAGTTGAGAAAAATCTGCCATATAGTTTTGCATAAAAGTATACTTCGGCAATTGTGACAATGGTTGCCGAAGCACTTTTTAAAATGACTAAAAAAAGATTAATAGACAGATGCCAAAGTAAACTTTCCCTTGAAAATATGCTCTCTTGAGGTTATAAGTTTTCAGCAAATTGTGGGTTAAAAAGCATACAGTTTGTTTTTTTAATCCTTTTAACAGAATATGGAGGCATTATGTCGTTTTATCTGCTTGAAATTGGGACTGAAGAGATTCCTGCCGGGTTACTTAAACCTGCATACACTTTTTTAAAGGAAGAGTTTGAAAGACTTTTCAAACAAAACAATATAAATTTCACTCAAATAATTTCTAATGGTACACCAAGAAGACTTTTTGTTTATATTGATGGGCTCCCTGAAAAGCAAAGTGACAGGGACGAGATTATTATTGGACCTCCAGCTTCAATTGCATTTGATGAAAGTGGAAAACTTACCAAAGTTGCTTTGGGGTTTGCAAAATCTAAAGGGATTGATGAGGCTGACTTATCAAAAGTTTCAACCGATAAAGGGGAATATCTGCAAGGGGTAAAGCGTATAAAAGGGATATCGACTTCTGAATTTATTTTAAACCATATAGAAGAAATTGTTTTAAAAGTCCCTTTCAAAAAGTCTATGCGTTGGGGCAATAAAAATATAAGATTTGCAAGGCCTATACATTGGTTTTTGTCTATTTTTGACGGAAGAGTACTCCCTTTTGAAATAGATGGAATCAAAGCATCAAACATTTCTTACGGTCACAGATTTATGGCAAAAGATTCTTTTGCTGTGACTGATTTTGATTCCTATATCGATAGTCTTAAGAAAATGTATGTTTTTGCAACATTTGAAGATAGAAAAAGTGAAATATTGAACCAGATTAAAAATATTGAAAAAGAAAAAGGTTTCGTTGTCCCTGTGGATGAAGAGTTATTGGATACTGTAGCAAATCTTGTTGAGTATCCTTATGCAGTGATTGGTAGTTTTTCCGAAGAGTTTTTAAAACTTCCTCAGGAAGTATTGGTTACCTCCATGAAGGTGCACCAAAAGTATTTTTATATTCTTGATGATGCCGGCAATATACTAAATTATTTTATTGGCATTTCCAATACTAAACCTGTGAACGACAATGTCAGAAATGGTTATGAAAGAGTTTTAAGAGCAAGACTTACCGATGCTATTTTCTTTTATGAAAACGACAAAAATGTTCCTCTTGAAGAAAGAGCAAATGAACTTAAAAAAGTTGTATATCAGGAAAAGCTTGGTACTTCTTGGGAAAAGGTGGAAAGATTTACTAAGATTGCCGAAAAGATTACCTTGGATGTTGATAAATCCAAATTAAATACTGTTAAGAGAGCTTGCCAACTTTGTAAAGCTGATTTGATGACAGAAATGGTTTATGAATTTCCTGAGCTTCAAGGGTATATGGGGATGATTTATGCAAGATTGCAGGGGGAAGATGAAAATGTTGCTTTGGCTATAAATGAACATTATATGCCAAGGTTTGCTGGGGATAATCTTCCTACGACCTTTGAAGGCTCTGTGGTTTCGATTGCAGATAAAATAGACACCATCTGTGGTTGTTTTGCCATAGGCCTTATTCCTACAGGTAATAATGACCCATATGCTTTGAGAAGGGGTGCCATAGGTATATTGAATATTCTCAGAGAAAAGAAAATTGCTATTAATATTGTAGAATTGATAAGGTTTGCCCTCGAGCAGTTGACTCAAAAGGCAAATTTTAATGTGGAAGAATTGACGCTAAAGGTGTACGAATTTATTATTCAGAGGTTTAAGCAGATTCTTGTCGGTGAAGGGGTCGACCCTGAAGTCTTCGAGTCGGTTTCAGATAATTATTCAAGCATACTGAAAATAGAAAAGGCCGCCAAGGAGATTAGTCCTAAGCGGAATTCCGAGGACTTTATGACTGTTGCGGCAAGTTACAAACGAATCGCAAATATCCTTAAAAAAGCGGATTACAGTAATATAGATTATAAAGAGAGCTTATTTACGACAAGTTATGAAAAAAGATTGGCAGAGCTTTTGACTTCAACCAAAAAGCAGATTGAAATAATGATAGAGAATGAAGATTTTGGAACAGCTATGAATGAGCTTTTAAATATGAGAAGTGCTATAGATGAGTTTTTTGATAATGTTATGGTTATGGATAAAGATGAAAACATAAAGAATAACAGGCTTGGACTTTTGGCATCATTAAAGGTGACTTTTGACAAATTATTAAAGTTTGAAAAAATAAACTGAAATAAATTAAACAGGGGGTAGCTGATGTCAGCTAAAAAGTTTGTCTACTTTTTTGGTAACGGTAAAGCAGAAGGTGATGGTAAGGACAAAAATCTATTGGGGGGGAAAGGTGCAGGTCTTGCTGAAATGACCAATCTTGGTATTCCTGTTCCGCCGGGATTTACAATTACCACCGAAGCTTGTATCGAATATCAAAAAAAACACGGATATCCTGAAGGGATGTGGGAACAAACTCTTGAGGCAATGAAAAAGCTTGAGGAAGCTGTAGGTAAAAACTTCGGAAGCACAGAAAATCCTTTGCTTGTTTCAGTAAGAAGTGGTGCGAGAGTTTCTATGCCGGGTATGATGGACACAGTTCTTAATCTTGGTCTTAATGATGAGACGGTAAAAGGTCTTGCCAAGGCTTCTGGAAATGAAAGGTTTGCTTATGATTCATACAGAAGATTTATTCAAATGTTTGGCGATGTTGTTTTAGGGGTAGATCATCACAAATTTGAAAAAGTCTTAAGAAAAATGAAGCAAGATAGGAACGTTGAGAGTGATACAGAGCTTAATGCAGAAGATTTAAAGCAGCTTGTAGCAGAATATAAAAAGATAGTTGAAGACGAAACAGGGAAGCCATTTCCTCAGGATACAACAAAACAGTTGGAATTTGCAATAAATGCTGTTTTTAATTCTTGGGATAATCAAAGAGCAAAAACTTACAGAAAGTTAAACAAGATTCCTGACGATTGGGGGACAGCGGTAAATATTGTGGCAATGGTATTTGGCAATATGGGGGATGATTGCGGTACCGGTGTTGCGTTTACAAGAAATCCTTCTACAGGGGAAAAAGAATTTTTCGGTGAGTTTTTGATAAATGCTCAAGGGGAAGATGTTGTTGCAGGTATAAGAACTCCTGAGCCGATTGCAAGACTAAAAGATGAAATGCCTGAGGTTTTTGCCCAGCTTGAAGATGTTTATAAGAAGCTTGAAACTCACTATAAAGATATGCAGGATATTGAGTTTACAGTTGAGCGTAAGAAGCTTTATATGCTTCAAACTCGAAGTGGTAAAAGGACTGCAAAGGCAGCTGTTAAGATTGCTTATGATATGTTTAAAGAGGGGCTTATTGATAAAAAGACTGCAGTGCTTAGGGTATTGCCTGAGCAGGTAGATCAGCTTTTACACCCAATGATTGACCCGAAAGAAAAGTACGCTACTATAGCAAAAGGGCTTCCTGCTTCTCCGGGTGCCGCTGTTGGTAAAGTAGTATTTTCTGCTGAAGATGCTGAAAAAATGGCTGCTGCAGGGGAAAAGGTAATTTTGGTGAGGAATGAAACTTCTCCTGAAGATATCGGTGGTATGCATGCATCTGAGGGGATATTAACTGCTACCGGAGGTATGACAAGTCATGCTGCAGTTGTTGCAAGAGGTATGGGTAAATGTTGTGTTGCCGGTTGTGGTGCTTTGAAAATAGATGAAGCCAAAAAAGTGTTTACCGTTGGAGACAATGTAGTTAAAGAGGGTGATTTCATAACTATAAATGGTAGCACAGGTGAAGTTATTCTTGGAAAAGTTACACTTATAGAGCCTGAGTTATCCGGAGAATTTGCAGAAATTTTAAAGTGGGCTGACGAGTTTAGAACTCTTGGTGTAAGGACAAATGCTGATACTCCGCACGATTCAAAAATTGCCAGAGATTTTGGTGCAGAAGGGATTGGACTTTGTAGAACTGAGCATATGTTCTTTGATGGGGATAGGATTGATGCAGTGCGTGAGATGATTTTGGCTGAGAACGAAGAAGGAAGAAGAAGAGCACTTGAAAAGGTTAAGCCTTACCAAAAAGAAGACTTTATAGGTATATTCAAGGCAATGGACGGCTTGCCTGTAACAATCAGGTTGCTTGACCCGCCACTTCATGAATTTATCCCTCATACTGATGAAGATATTCAGAAGGTTGCAGATGCATCCGGTATCCCTTTTGATAGGTTACAGAAAAAGGCTGAGGAGCTTAAAGAGTTTAACCCTATGCTTGGTCATAGAGGGTGTAGACTTGGAATTACTTTCCCTGAAATTTACGAGATGCAAGTATACGCTATAATGGAAGCTGCTTGTAAAGTTAAAAAGGAAGGGGTAAAAGTATTACCTGAAATAATGATTCCACTTGTGGGACATTTTAAAGAGCTTTCAATATTAAAAGAGATGGTAAATAGAGTTGCCGAAGAGGTAATGAATTCATATAATGACAAAATTGAGTACCTTGTGGGAACTATGATAGAATTGCCAAGAGCAGCTTTAACTGCGGATGAGATAGCTGAATATGCTGAATTTTTCTCATTCGGTACAAACGACCTTACTCAAACAACCCTTGGACTTAGTAGGGATGACTCAGGCAAATTCTTACCTGAATATGTAGACAAAGGAATTTATAAGGAAGATCCGTTTGTTTCTATAGATGTTTCTGGTGTAGGTCAGCTTGTTGAGCTTGGAGTTACTAAAGGTAGGAAGACACGTCCTAATTTAAAGACAGGGATATGTGGTGAGCACGGCGGTGACCCTGAGTCAATATATTTCTGTCAGAAGGTTGGACTTAATTATGTGAGCTGTTCACCTTATAGGGTGCCCGTTGCAAGACTTGCAGCTGCTCATGCTGCTTTAAAAAATATATAATAAAGGGGGGTTACCCCCCCCTATTTTTTGAGGATTATATGGGACTTATTTCGGGAAGCCTGACATTTTTCAGACTTCATTTTCAAGAAGCTCTTAAACTATCCAATCGGGAGATTCAATCAGCCCTTGAGCAGTATAGCTTTAATAATTTGTTTGAGGAAGAAAAGTTTGTAAACTACGGTTTTGTACCGTTTGATTTTCCGGTGCAGACAGATTTTTTGACCGCTGAAACGGATTTTGACGGACTTTCCGTTTTTGGGGTTAGAATAGATGAAAAAAAAGTAAACAAAAAATATTTTGATATAGAATTTGAAAGAATGAAAAATGCATTTATGCAAGAGAATGGAAAAACATATCTCACAAAAACAGATAAAGAATTTATTAAAAATGCACTCAATACTAAATTGTTGAAGAATTCTTTGCCAAGCACCTCTATTGTTGAAGTTATTTTAAATCAGGATGAGAAATGCATTTATGTGTCTGCTTTGAATACTAAAGTTATGGATATATTGGAGCATCTTTTCAGACTGGGATTTGAAATAGCCGTATACAGAGAAAGTATGGTAGAAAACGTTAGAAAAAAGACAGGTAATGCTAAGTTGATTGATGACATGCTAAAGCTTACACCATATAATTTTTAGGAGAGAAGGTTGAATCTTTATACAGATAAAAAAGATATTACATTTCTTGAATCTGAGTTTTTAACGTATCTTTTAGGTAAGTATTACTTAGGTGACAATGTATTTGAGAGTCAAAACGGCTCTTTTTATTATGAGGCTAGCAAACATATCGTACTTTACGACCCTAACAGTGAAGAGAAGATATCTATTGAGTCGGACGATTTTAATTCATGCAAAGAGATTTATACATCTTTAAAAGATGGTAAAAAGGTATTTGAACTTTCTATAAAGGTCAAAATGGAGAGTGTTTCTTTTGATATCACTTTTAGAACAGACCCTTTGAGAATAGTGAGAGTCAACGCACCAAAAAGTATTGCTGAGGAGCTTCAGGATAAGGTGATTGAAAGGGCTCTGTATTTAAAAGAGATTTACGAAATATATGATATTTTGTTGAGTGATTTTGCTCAAAACAGAACAACTGATGATTGGTATATATTTATACGAAAGTTTAGAGAATTTATCGCAAATAGCTAAAAAAAATCCGACTCAAAATTAAAATATGCTATAATTGAATATGAATAGTGTTAAATTAGCTGAGAAGCTATTTGGATTGAATTTTTCGGAAATAGTTATTTCAGATGGGGATGGACTCATCATGGAATACCGCAACGGGAGTAGTACAATCTCGCAACTGACTGTTAATAAAAATAATCTTCAGATGAAGTTTGGTTTTGATAAAAATATTAATGGAAATGTAAATACTGAATTGTTATCAGAATATTTTGAACAGCAAATAAAAAAAGAAAGTCTAAACTGTTCTCAAAGTGTGTTAAAATGCTCCGATATTTTGCTAAGTGTCTTGGAAAATAGGAATCTTGATGAAAGCCTTAAGTTGATTTCCAATCTTCTCTTGTCCGAAGGAAATTTTAAAAGTATTGGGCTTATGTTGTTCAATGAAGCTGTAATGACTCTCAAGTGTGTATTTTTTGTTTCAAAGGATAATTCAAATAAAGCGCTTAACAATTTTAAAAATTTTGTAGCCAATATAGATAATAAGAGTGTGCTTACAGATATTCTGTTTTATAACAAAGTTGAATATGTTGACCTTAATGCAATTGGGTTTGAAAATATTAAAAGTTGCTTTGACGGAAAAATTTTGGCGGGTAATGTCTTTTCCAAGACTGGTCCTACAGGCATTGTGCTGGCTCAGCCTTTATTTTACGATAAAGGTACTGAAGAGCAATTTAAATTTTATGTTAGAATGATTTCAGTTGCCATAGAGCTCAATAAAATGTTTAAAATGTATGATTTTGCGGTTGAAGATATTAAATATTTTAAGGAAAATGTAGCCAAAACAAGCACTTTGGCTCAGGTAGGCAAATTTGCGGCTACTGTTGCACACGAGATTAAAAACCCTCTTGTTGCAATTGGAGGTTTTGCTGCAAAGCTTGAAAAGTATATTAATGACCCGAAAGGTAAAACTTATTTGAATATTGTAAATAGTGAAATTGAGAGATTGGACAGAATTGTTTCGGATATACTTGGGTATTCAAGACAGAATAAATTAAATTTTGAACAGGTTGAAATCGGCGACCTTGTCTATTCAACTATTGAGCTGATTTCTGAAAAATTACGTATGAACAATATTGAGCTTTCTATTGACATAGATAGTGAACGTGTAAAAGTCAATGCTGATGTTAAGAGGATTAAGCAGGTTTTATTGAATATCTTTGAGAATGCGATACATGCAATGGAAAAAGGCGGTATTCTAAAGATTTCTACAAAGTGTAACAGCAAAAAAATATATGTTAATATAGAGGATACTGGGTGTGGTATCCCAGAGGACATTTTAAGCAAGGTGTTTGACCCTTTTTTTAGCACTAAAGAGCACGGGACAGGCCTTGGACTTTCTATATGTAAAGAGATAATTGGCAAACATGGCGGAAATATTAAAATAAAAAATATAAGTAACGGGGCATGTGTGACGATAGAGTTGCCTTTAGGGAGAAGTTATGAAGAATAAAGTTTTAATCATTGATGATGATTTTAGTATAAGAGAGTTTTACAAAACTTTTTTTGTAGAGAATGGTTTTGACGTAATAACCGCTGAGGACGGAATCGTCGGACTTGAATATTTTAAGGAGCAAAAACCTGACATAATATTACTTGATATCAGTATGCCGGAAAAGAATGGGCTTGATGTATTACGAGAAATAAGGGAGATTGATGAAAATATACCTGTATTTCTACTGACCGCATACGAAGAGCATAAGAGGAATTTTGCTTCCCTTTATGCAGATGAATATTTTGTAAAAACAAAGAAACCGTCCCTTATCCTTGAAAGGGTAGAAAAGGCGATAGAAAAAAGGAGATCTAAGTTAAAAAGCTAATTTTTAGCAAGCCACTTTTTAACTAAATAACTTTTCAAGGCATGCATCCCACCACCTTTTTTAACGATATCAAAGCATTTAGAGTGATTATTTACCGATGAGCCTGCAATGTGTGCAATTTCTGAAAGAGCGGTTGAAAGCGGTGCCGTGGGGCCAACAAAAATTATTTCGCATGTATCTTTTGCAAAATTTATAAAATCATCTGCAGTAAAATTTACAAGAGTTGATCCGGTTATTATAAGATAATCTGTTTCTCTTAGAAATAGTTTTGCAAAGTTTGGTTTAATTGTGCCGGGGATGTTTTTAAGTTCATAAATATCAAGCCTCTTTGCTGTATCTTTGATTTTTTTTGTAAGGGGTTTGAAGTCACCTATCATCCCTACAGTTTTATTTTTAAAGTCAAATCTGTCATATAGTTGCAAATTATCTTCAACACCATTTTTTAGGATAGAATTTATCATAGCTACCAAGATGCTGTTAAGTAAGAAGTTATTATTGTAGATAAATCCTGCGACCTCTTTACCTTTTATTCCTTTAAGGGATGTAATATCTACACAACACTCTGATTGTTGATTGTCAAAAAATGAATAAGCAAGCCCTGTTCCGGCTTCTGTTCGTACAGCAACGTAATTAAGTCCTATTACATAATCCTCTATTGTCAAACTTTTTAATGTGTCATAGACTTCATCAACTATATTTTCGAGTATCAGGCTACTTGTGCCTTTTTTTAAGTTCATCTATCACACTTTCAAAAGATATGTTTTTATATTCAAGTGCCACAATTAAATGATAAAGATAATCAGCTGCCTCTGAAATTATCCTCTTATCAGACTGTATTAAAAAAGCCTGGATAAATTCAGCATTTTCTTCTCCAAGTTTTTTGATTATTTTGTTTTCTCCACCTTCAAAAAGCTTAGCAGTGTAAGAGCTCTCAGAAGGGTTTATCTTCCTGTCATGAATTATTTTGACCAAATTCTCAAGAAATGATAAGTCCATTTACAACCTCACATTTACGCCGTTATTTTTTAAAAATTCTTTAACTTCTTGCACGGTGTATTCTCCAAAATGAAAAATACTTGCTGCAAGTGCCGCATCAGCTTTACCCTTTGTTAAACCATCAAGTATATGCTGTGCGTTTCCGACTCCACCGGAGGCAATTACGGGAATTTTTACTGCCTCTGCGATATTTCGTGTCAAATTAATATCGTATCCATCTTTTGTACCATCTTTGTCCATTGAGGTTAAAAGTATTTCACCTGCGCCATATTCCTGCATGCGTATTGCCCATTTTATAGCATCAATCCCGGTAGGATTTCTGCCGCCATGGGTAAATACCTCCCATGTGTTTTCCCCAACCATCTTTGCATCAATTGCCACAACAATACACTGTGAACCGAATTTCTTTGATGCCTGTTTAACAAATTCGGGGTTTTTTACCGCGGCTGTGTTTATAGAAACCTTATCGGCTCCTGCATTAAGAAGATTTCTTATATCCTCAAGGGTTCTTACGCCACCGCCTACAGTTAGTGGCATAAATATTTTTTTAGCTGTTTTTGCCACAATATCAAGGATAATGCCCCGGTTTTCATGGCTTGCTGTAATATCAAGAAAGGTAAGCTCATCCGCTTTTTGCCTGTTGTACTCTTCAGCAACCAGAACCGGGTCACCTGCATCTTTCAAATCAAGAAATTTTGTCCCCTTTACTACTCTGCCATCTTTAACGTCAAGGCAGGGAATAATTCTTTTTGTGAGCATATAAACACCCTTATTAAGCCTTTTTTGCTTTTATCTCATGAATAAACACAAAAGTCAAAAAGGAAAGTCCAAAAATTCCAAAATATCCCGCATGGCTGAATACATCTTGAAAAGCATTACTTAAAGCCTGAACTGACATAGCTTTTCCAAGCAAAACACCCATTTTCAGATCTATAACATCGGGACTTAAAAGGCCAGAGAGTTGCTCTTTAAGTGTAGTGAAATAATAGTACACATGTGACTGATTTTGCATATTTCCAATTTCTTCAAAGTGTAAGTTATATTTAGATTGCAACGTGTTAGTCGCGATTGCCGTGCCAAATGACCCACCCATAAATCGTAAATAATGCAAAAGTCCAACGCCAAGACTTGTTTTATCTTTTAAGTGTCTCATGGCAAGTGTAGTAATTGGAGCAAAAAAACTGCCCAAAGAAAATCCGAGAGGGACTGTCAGCAAGATAGTTTGGACTGATGGCGTATAGTAATTTAACTGTGGCATAAGAAATACACTTGTTAAAATGTAAAGCACAGTATTAAAGAGTAAAACATAATGCTCGCCAATTTTGTCTGAAAGTATCCCTGCTATAGGAGAAGTAAGCCCTATAAATATGGCAAATCCCAACATATGAAGGCCTGTTTGTAGGGTAGTAAAATGCCTAAGGTTTTCATAATAAAGTGGTATTAGATAAAAAAGCTGATAGATTGAAAGCCCAAGTGTAAAGAAATATATTAGTGTGGCATACCTATATTGAGGAATTTTAAAGATAGAAAAGTCGATTAGTTTATATTTTGAAATAAGTTCGAAAATTATATAAATTATAAGAGATATAGCACTTAAGAAAAATAGTACAAAGATAAAATTAGACTGAAACCACCCTTTTTGCTGCCCTTTTGATAGCATAATTAGTAGTGATATTGTAAATGACGCAAGAAAAAAATAGCTTATAAAATTAAATTTAAATTTCTCAGTAGATTTTGAATATTTTGGTAGAAGAAGAAGCCCCAAAACCACTACCATAAGACCAATAGGGATATTAACAAAAAAAACACTCCTCCATCCGAGGTGTTCGGTAAGCCACCCGCCGAGTGTCGGGCCAAGTGCCGGAGCAAAACTTACTCCCATTCCGTAGATACCCATAGCAAGCCCTTTCATATGAGGGGGGTAAAGAGAAAACAGAATTGCCTGAGCTGAAGCTACTACAAAAGCTTCTCCTGTGCCTTGCATACATCTAAAAACTATCATCTGCGTCAAGTCAGAAGAAACACCGCATAAGTAACTTGATATTGTGAAAATTGTTATCCCTATAATAAAAAGCTTGCTGAGCCCTAAGACTTTATCAAGAGATTCTACCAACAATAATGCTGTGGCAGCTGAAGCCATATAAGATGTAATAACCCACTGCACACCGTATAAATCTGTTTTTAGCGGAGCCATCATTTTTGGTACTACAACATCTACTATTGTTGTATCTAATATTGCCATAAATGTACCAGCCATCACCACAAAGGTGATTAAAAGGCGTCCGATTAAACTAATCTGCTCGTATATCGGTTTTTCATTATCAATAACCATATGTTACCTTTTTATTTTTATTTCTCCACCAAGTCCAACTCTTAATAGTTGCAAATTCCCTGATGTAAATTTAATTCTTATAGGAATCCTCTGTGATACTTTAGTAAATTCACCCGCAGAAATATCTCTTGGCACCAGGGCATAAGTGGCAGCAGATGCAGGGAATACCTCCACTACTTCACCTTCAAACTTTTCATCAGGGTAAGCATCAATTTTTATTTCAGCTACATCGCCAGGGTTTACTCCATTAATTTTTTCCTCTTCCATCAATACATATCCGTAAAGATTAGTCGTATCAACTAATGAATAAATATAACTGCCGGCCTTTACTACGCTCCCTTCTTCAGCGTATTTTTGCCCTATGACTCCATCAAAAGGAGCTTTTAATTTGCAGTATTCTATCATTTTGACTATGTCTTCTCTGTCCTTTTTCAGGGCGCTTATCTGCTCGTCCAGAGATTGTAGCTTTTTCTCCAATTCAAAAATTATTTTGAGCTTAACATCTACAAGAGCAAGGTCTTTTTCAGCAATTTGTTTTGAGTAATAAAGTGATTTAAGTTTCTCTGATAGGGAAGCTTTTTTAGCCTTAAGTCTTTTGAGATTTGTTTGAATATCTTCAAAGCTTTTTTCAGATATTGCTTTCTCCTCTTTTAAGTTTTTATACCTGTTATAATCTTTTTCAAGCTGACTGAGTTGTATATCAACCTCATTAATATTCTGTTTAAAAGATTCAATCTCTTTCTCAACAGATTTCAGCGTATCATTCTTAATGTTTTTCTCTATTTTAAGTGATTTTTCTGTCTTATCCTTGTTAACAGTCAAGGCATCTTTTTCAGCTAAAAGTGAATTTATATTATGATTAATTTTTTCAAGTTGGGTTTGGTAATCGGTGCTATCAATTTCGGCCATGATGTCACCGGCTTTTACACTATCCCCTTCCTTAAAGTTCATTTTAACTATTTTTCCTGAAATCCTCTTAAATGATACATTTGCTATTTTGTCACTTTTGACAAAAAAAGCATCAGTGCTGGCATAGAGTTTTCTGTTTTCAAGCCACTTATAACCGATTACAATGGCTGCAATAAGCCCAATAAAAAGCAGTACAAGAGCAATTTTTACCTGTTTCTTCATATAATCACCTCAAGTTTTTTCCAATTGTTTTTTCTATCTGGAAGTATGCTATAAATAGATCGTAGTAAGCATTCTTTTCGTTACTTAGTGCTGTCGTGAGTAGTGCTTGTCCATCTAATACATCAGAGTTGGAAGCTAGGCCATTGTCATATTTGAGCTTGATTATTCTGTTATATTCTTTAGCTTCATCCACAGCACTTTTGGCTACTTCAAGGTTTAAAAGAGCAGTTTGATATGTTTCGTAAGCTTCTTTAACTTCAAGTTTTACTTTCAAAATTGTATTTAATCTCTGTTGATTTAGTGCAATTAGTTTTTCGCTGACAGATTTAAGCTTCTTCGTTGGGTAATCCCAGTCAATATTCATTTGAATACCGAGTTTTCCAAAAAATCCACCTTTTGGGGAAATTTCATCATTTTGGTTGTTATAAGTATATCCGCCTGCAGCATAAATTTTTGGTAAATAGCCTGATTTTATAGTTTTTTTAGATTCATTGAGGGCATTAATTTCTGCTTCAATCTGTTTTATTATAGGTCTGTTTTATTATAGGTCTGTTTTTTACTGCCTCCTCGTAAAGAGTATCTATCTTTATTGTTTTTTCGATAGTGTTTTGATTTAATTCTGTCAAAGGAAAATCAGAGCTTTCAATATTACTGTTTATTAAAAGACTTAGGGCGGATTTAGCAACTTTGATGTAATTATCAATTTTGGTAAGAGACTGTTTAGCTTCTTTTAATTTTACGTCAGTTTGCAGCAAGTCCAATTCGGCTACTATACCTTGTTTATAAAAATTTTTTACATCTGAATAATGGTTGTTTAAGGCATCAAGATGTCTTTGCGCTATTTCTTTTTGTGCCAAAAGCTTAAGTATCTCTGCATATTGCTTTTTTACTTGAAAAATAAGCTCATTTTTAAACTCTAAATAGTTTTGTTTGACACTTTCCTCTTTGTAACGATTAATGTTGATGTTTGAGCTAACAGCTCCCCCTGTATAAATATTGTACTTTATACCTACAGTTGCATCAAAGTATTTATCTTTTACTTGAGTCATACTGCTCGTTATTCCCGGAGCGATTTCCACATTAAGCTTTTTCTCTTTATCAAGTAATGTGTATGAAGAATCTAAGAAAAAAGAGGGCATTTGTAACGATTTGGAAGATTCTGTATCGTATTTGCTGCTTTTGACTGAAGATTCGTAAAACTTTAAAATATGGTTATTTTGCAGAGCATTTTGTACAGCTTCGTCAATATTTAATGCAAAGATATTGGACGAGACCAAAAGCATCAAAAGTATCTTTTTCATTGTCGCTCCTTTATGACAATTTTTAGTGTATTATCAATGATTTTATTAACCTTATCAATGTCAAAGTTATTCTCTATGATTAAAGTTTCAATCATGCTTTTTATAAAACTATTTAAAATGAAGGCCTTCTCATATCTGTATTCACATTTTAGTTCAGTTAAAATTGAATATAAAATTTCAAAGTTTTTCTGTTTAAAAGATATGTATATTTCTCTAAGCTCGTGACTGCATGTTAAAGCCTCATAAAGAAATATTTTTGCGATATCTTGGGATTGCCTAAATCTTTTGTTTAAAAGTTTTAAAAAACCCGGAAGTTTATCTTTGGTCGGAAGTGCTGAAAGTGTGCTTTCGACTTGGCTTACAGTTTCATTATGAAGCATTAATAAAATCTCTTTAAAACACTCTTCTTTCCCGCTGAAACAGTTGTAGAAACTGCCCTGTGCAAACCCTGCATCAGCTACGATATCAGATACTTTGGTTCTCCAGTACCCTTTTTGAGCGAATATTTTTATTGCAGATTTTATTATTTTCTCTTTCGTGTTTTCTGACTGACTCATCAGTCAGATGATATATTACACTGTATATTTTTGTCAAGTTAGGAATAAAACTTATAATATTATTTTGTTATCTGATGCCAAAAATGATTGCAATTATAATTATTAACAAAATTGTAGATGACAGTAAAATCTCTTTTATAGATTTTTGAATAATACTGACAGTTAAAATAGCTAATAGAACGGCAATAGGGGTTGATATTAATAATATTAACCCTGCATACATTGTTGCATAAGGGTTAAAATGAAGAGCCTGATTGAAAAGATAAAGTATATTTAATGTATTTGGTTTGTTTGCGCCTTGAAAAATCAAGAGCTCTATAAGCCCAATGAGTATTATAACAAAGCTTATATCCGCACCTCTTTTATATATTTTTGAAAATAGTATGTTTTTATTCATCATTACTTAATACCTTTTATAAACATTTGAATTGCTACAAAAATCATAAAAATCATAAAAAGTGTTTTAATCCGTTTATCTGCAATCTTGTTGAATTTTTTAGAAGCTATTTTAGAGCCGAAAGTAACACCAATAATCATTAGTGAAGTAACCGAAGGGTCGATAAACCCTGAATTGAAATATACAATTGAGCCTGCTGCTGCTGTTATTCCAATCATAAAATTACTTGTTGCCGTTGCAGCTTTTATTGGCAACTTTGCCAATATATTCATTGCAGGTACTTTGACAACCCCACCACCTATTCCAAGCATGCCTGATATAAGCCCTGCAAAAGCAGAGATTAAGGCAGTAGGAATAACATTTATAGGTTTATATGAAATGTTAAATTTATTTAAAGCATCATAGTATGATGCGGCAAAGAAACTTTTAGCTGTATTATCTGTAACTACATCGTCATTTATATTTCTACGGATAAAATAAAGAAACGATATGAAAGCAAGAATAATTGAAAATGCTATTATGATTGGCTTTTCATTTACTGATACACTCAACACCCCACCTAAAATCGCAAACAGGGCTGTTGTGATTTCAAGAAAAAGTCCAAATCTGATATTTGCAAGCCCTGAGGCAATATTATACCCAGTAATATTTATACTTGTTGCTACTATTGTGATTAAAGATGTTGCTATTGCAACATGAATGGGATATTTAAACCATAAGACGAGAATAGGCACCATAATCGAGCCACCGCCTATCCCTAATATCCCACCTAAAAATCCAACAAAAAGACCGGCAGTAAGCAAGGTTATGACTGATAACATTTTGCGATGATAAATATAGAGATAAAAATTGTCAATTAAATAGTAGCGAATTATTGGTGGCTTTAGTTTTTGTGAATAACTCCGTAATATTTGTATAAGTTATTTATACCGTTAATATGGATTGAACATTTATTAATATTTATTTTCATAAATATATATGTTATTATTTTAGTATGAACAATACAATATGGAATAAATTCCTTGATAATTTGAACAACAACATATGTCTGATTGTTGGAGTTTATCTGTTTGGAGTTAATCTGCTTTACGATTTTGATCAGATATCTAATACGTTTCTTTACATAAATGTGGTATACCTTATTTTGCTTTTTGTACTAAGGTATAGGGCATATAATACCGAAAAGGGTGATTTACTTCATATTTTGCTTTTTTACTTGTTGATTCTGGGTGCTACTATTTTGTTAAATGAGTTTGCATACCTTATCCTGTTGCTACAGCTATTGGGGATATTCTTATTTTTAAGAATATCTAATAATTTTTTTATAATTATACTAAGTCTTGCTATTTTAGTGGCAGATTTCTACTACTTTAAAGATATCGTTGGTTCAAAGTTTCTTAAGGCCTACATAATTAATTATATTTTAATTTTTTATATTGCATACTATTTACGAGATGTTTTTAACAAGTTGTGCCTGAAGGTTGAAGAGCTATCGATTACAGATGGTTTGACGGGACTTTTAAACCAAAAAGGTTTTTTGAAAAAGCTTGAAGATGAATATTACAGGTCTTTGCGATATAAAAAATCTTTTTGCTTGATAATGTTAGATTCTGATGATCTTAAAAAAATAAATGACAGTTATGGTCATAAGTATGGTAATATGGTTATAAAACTTATTGCCGACATCGTTAAAGAGAGTTGCAGAAGGACTGATTTTGCCGGTAGGTATGGTGGAGATGAATATATGATTTGTCTTGTTGAAACTGATGTTCATTCCGCTTATGAATTTTCCGAAAGGTTAAGAAAAATGATAGAAGTTAAGTCACTTTTTACGGATAAAGGTAAAGATTTTAAAATAACAGTAAGTATAGGTATTGCAGGCTTTCCTGAAAGTGGAGATAAACTATATGAGATAGTTGAGAATGCAGATAGAGCTCTTTATATGGCAAAAAATGATGGAAAAAACAGGGTAAAATATGTGGTTAAAAATTAGGCATATGGTTACCGTTTTTAGAGGGTTGGATTTTTTCTTTTTATATCTAATTTGTAAACAAATTTTCAACATATTTAAATGTAAAAAAATGCTTGACAAGCTATTCTTTATTTTTAGGGGCTTTCCCGTAACTTATTGTAGTATGAGCAAAAAATATTGCTATATTGAAAATAATGATAGCCTAAGTTGTTGTAAAATATTTTTATCAACAGGTTTTCAACAATGAATGTGGATTTTAGACTTACTAAAAAAGACAAAATATTTTTGCTTAAAGTGGCAAGGGAAAGTATACAGAGCAAACTTAATGATATCTGTTTTAATGTGCAAAATATACCTGATAGCTTGAAGTTTAATTCGGGGTGCTTTGTTACCTTACATTTAGATGGTATGCTCAGAGGGTGTATAGGTAATTTTAGAGAGGATGTGAATATTGTTGAAAATGTTGCCGAGATGGCAGTAAATGCGGCTTTCAATGATCCGAGGTTTCCTGCTGTTGCAGATATCGATGAGTTGAGACAGTGTGAAATAGAAATTTCTGTGTTATCTCCAATGATCCCCTGCAGTCCGGAGGATATAGTTGTAGGAAGGGATGGGATATATATTCGAAAAGGATATTATTCAGGTGTTTTGTTGCCGCAAGTGGCGACTGAGCATAATTTTGACAGGGAAACTTTTTTGACTCACACATGTTATAAGGCCGGGTTGAGTGGTGATTGTTGGAAACAACCTGATGTCAAAATATACAGATTTGAGGCTGTTGTTTTTTCTGAAGATATTTTACATTAGTAGAAACTTGCTTTAAACGCTTCGAGTTCTTTATGTTTATTTTTGTCGAGAAGGAAGCCTATGACAAAAGAAGGGTTTATATCTTCAATTTGTTTCAACAGTTTACCTAAAAGCGAATAGAAGTCAGTATCCTGTATTATTGTGGCTTCAATTTTTGTGTCTAAAAGTGCATTTTCAAAATCAGCTATTATATTTTGGTAACTGTTTTTATTGCTCCCTTTAAGTTCTATGCATATTGTTGCATAATCAAAAGGGTTTTTTGTCGGTTTGGAAGATATTTTGACACAATAGTCAGATTCTTCGGCTGTGATAAGTGTTAGTTTTAAAATATCTAAGAATACAGAATCTCTTAAGTTGCCAATCATGTTGACTGTATAGTTCACTTTATGGCTCCTTTTGGGCAATAAGCTACACAAGCTCTACAGCCGGTACAAAACTGAGGGTCTATCTTGATTGCATTATCGGTAGCTTTGATAGCAGGGCAGAACGTTTTTGCCATGCAGTCAGCCACTTTTCCATCTCTTAAACAGCTACATTTTTCAGTCTTTATTTTTGGGATTTTGTAAGAGATAATGTTTTCGCAGGAATATGGGAATATAAAGTTTGGTTTAGTAAGTTTAAATGGATATTTGGTTAGTTTAAAAAATTCTCTGTCAATTTCCGTATCTTTTAAGAGTATAACTTTCCCTTTGATATCGACATTTTTAAGGTATTTTTGATTAAAGTCGGAATAGTTAGTGATAAAAAGAAAGTTTTGTTTAACCTCGGCGAGCAGTAGTCCGTAAAATTCATCCATAGTCATATAGTTGATATCAAAAGATTCATAAATACTTTTGCATTTTATATTGGAGAATATGTAAAAATCGTTTAGTTTCAAAGCTGTAAAGATACTTACAAAAGGGCAGCCGGGGCAAAGTGCAGTTCTTGTGCTGATATTACATTCATAGTTACTAAGTTCTACTATATCAAATTTAATATTCAACAACTCTAACACAGGTTTTAAATACTCTACCTCTTTTTTATATACTTTAAAAGTGGTTCTTACAGGGTTTGGGTTGGTATGAGGTATTATATAATTTAAAAACTCACCTTCAAAATTAAGGGATAAGAAATCAGAATTTAATGTATTTGGCAATTTAGCGTTAAGAATTGCTTCGGCAAGAGAAAGTTTTTCCACAATTACGGTAGTGTCAATATCTCTAATGTTAGATTTTGAAATATTTTGTCTGCTTTGCTGACTGCTTATGTTGAATGTATAATCTTTGGCAAGACTATTAATGGCTTTGCTGCCAAGCACTACATTGACGGGGAGCCTTGTTTCAAGGGAAAGTTCATAAGCGGCTTCAAGGGTAAATCCAAGTTGATCTGCGTTTTTGCAAAATAGTGTTGGGATTGTAATCTTTTTTGGAATTGAGGTGGTAACTATTATAAAAACACCGCTTAATAAATTTTTTATTTTAAACTCAGAAAGTTCGGATATGAACGCTATACATTTTTTGCCAAAAATTGCCGAAATGTTAAGTACATTAGGTATCTGTGCGCCTGTGAGATAAGATATGTTGCTATCGATTTGTATATCGAAGTTATGCTCTTTGGCAACAATATCAAATTTTGCGTTAACTACAAAGCTTTCAAAAATTTCTTCCGTTGTCTTGTATATCAAATCCATTGGAAGTTAATAAATTTTTTCATGTTCAAATTCAAGTAAAATTTTAAGCGTAAATGCGTTACCTCATCATTTAGAATGTTTATCAGATAGATACAGCCTTTTGTTAAATTAATTTCTTGCTTTAATATAAAAGTTGTCTATAATAACTCTAAAATTTCCGTGGGGGTGCCGTGAATGGCTGAGATATACCCCTGAACCTGAACCGGGTAATGCCGGCGTAGGAAACGGATATGACTTAAGATATTAAGCCACCCGTTTACGCGTCGGTGGCTTTTTTTATAAAAATTGGAGGAATAAAGATGACACAGCTTGAAGCGGCTAAGCAACTTAACCCGACTGAAGAGATGAGGAAAGTTGCTAAAGATGAAAATATTGAAATTCAAGATTTAATGAGACAAATTGCGGAAGGTAAAGTTGTAATCCCAAAAAATAAAAACCGAAATTTTGAAAATGTAATGGCAATTGGAAAGATGATGAGAACAAAAATTAATGCAAATATAGGGACTAGCGGTGATTGCCCCACTTATGAAAGAGAAATGGAGAAACTTCAGGTCGCAATTGATGCCGGAGCAGACAGTGTAATGGATTTGTCTACCGGGGGGGACCTTGAAAAGATAAGGGGTATGATACTGGAAAATTCTTCCGTTATGGTTGGAGCTGTGCCTATTTATGCAGTTGCTGCCAGGTTAGCTGAAAAAGATATCCCTACAAACAAAATGGATGGAGAAGAACTTTTAAAGTCTATTGAAAAGCAGTGTGAGCAGGGGGTCGATTACATTACAGTGCACTGTGGTGTTACAAAGGAATCTGTTGCCAGAATGGACAGGTCAAACAGAATTTGCGGGATAGTCAGCCGTGGGGGCTCAATACTTGCTGACTGGATAAGAAAAAACGGAAAAGAAAATCCCCTTTTTGAATATTATGACGATTTGCTTGAAATAGCTTACAAATATGATGTAACATTAAGTCTTGGCGACGGGTTCAGACCGGGAGCCATCGCTGATGCCACAGATAGAGGGCAAATTGATGAGTTAATTATATTGGGTGAGTTGGCAGAAAGGGCAAAAGAGAGAAACGTGCAGACAATGATAGAAGGCCCAGGGCATGTCCCTCTTAATCAGATTCAAGCTAATATGATTTTGCAAAAAAGATTGTGTAATGATGCACCATTTTATATTTTAGGCCCTCTACCTACAGATATTGCACCGGGCTACGATCATATTACCAGTGCAATAGGTGGAGCAATAGCAGGTGCTGCCGGAGCTGACTTTTTATGCTATGTTACTCCTGCCGAGCATTTATGCTTGCCTGATATGGATGATGTGAGGGAAGGTGTAATCGCCTCAAAGATTGCTGCTCACATCGCTGATATCGCTAAAGGGTATCCGGGTGCTATTGATAAGGATATCCAGATGAGTATCTATAGAAAAAATCTTGATTGGGAAGGGATGTTTTCTATGGCAATTGATCCTGTGAGGGCAAGGGAAAAATATCAAAAAAACAATGATGTTAATTCATGCACAATGTGCGGTAAGTTATGTGCGGTAAAGATAGACAAGAAATAAGGAAGTATTTGCGACTGTACCTTATTTTGGAAACATCAATGTTGAAGCTTCCTTTAAAAAATTTTTTAGAGGAAGTTATTGATGGCGGTATTACCGCAATTCAAATAAGGGATAAAAATAAAAGTATAAATGAAAGATACTATAATGCTAAAACTTTATTAAGTGCAGTCAAAGGGCATGATATTCTGACAGTTATAAATGATAGGTTAGATCTTGCTCTGGCTTTAGGGGTAAAAAATGTACATTTGGGTGGCAAGGATATCCCTTTAGATGTTGCGAGAGAAAGATTTCCTGAAATATGCTATGGCTATTCGTGCAACAATTTAGAAGATTTAAAAATTGCTGAAGAGTCACGTGCAGATTATATAGGCGTAGGACCGGCATTTTATACAAATACTAAAGATGACTTGCGGACGGTTATAGGCCCCGAAGGTATTTTAAATCTTGTAGAAATGACAGATATGCCTGCGGTTGCAATTGGCGGGATTAATCTTAATAATGTTGAAGTTTTTAGTAAAACTAAGGTTGCTGGTGTAGCTGTTTCAAGTGCCATATGTGCTTCTGGTGAGCCGAAAAGAGTTGTTAGAGAGTTTTTAGATATTTTAAATGGGTGAATTTGACTTTATAGAAAGATTAAAGAGAGCTCCAAAAGAGGATGTCCTGTCAATAGGTGATGATGCGGCATTTTTTGACGGCTATCTTGTGGCAAAAGATATACTGATTGAAAATATTCATTTTTTGCCCACTACTCCTATTGAAATGGTAATTAAAAAATTATTTGTTTCCAATATAAGCGATATATGCGCCATGGGTGGGTATCCAAAATACTGCCTGCTTGGTATATCGATTCCTGACAAATATACATTTTTAGATAATATCGTGATTGCCATTAACAAAATGACTGAAAATTATAATATCGAGCTTATTGGTGGTGATACCACTAAAAGTAGAAGTGATATCTTTTTATCTCTAACAGTAATTGGCAAGCCGTACAAAAATCTTTTAAAGAGAAGTGGAGCAAGGCCGGGTGATTTGGTTTATTTGTCAAGGTCTGTAGGTCTTTCTAAAGTTTCTTTGGAAAAGGAATTAGAGGTAGTTGATTTTAATGTCGACCCATACTTGCATTATAAAAATGAGCCTGAACTTAAGCTTTCAAAGTATTTGAGTGAATCGTCATTTGTGTCATCCTGTATAGATATCAGTGATGGACTTGGTAGGGATGCTTCCCATATTTCAAAACAAAGTGGTGTTAGAATAATTGTTGAACAAAATAAACTTGATAGCAGTATTTTTAATGGTTTGTCTTTAGAAAATCCTATCGATTACATAATTTCTTCAGGTGAGGAATTTGCACTTTTGTTTACAGTAAAAAGTGAAAATAATGAAGAGTTTGAAAGTGCTTGTAGAGAAAAATTCCCTGATGTGAGATCGATTGGATATGTTACCGAAGGTGAAGGTGTCTATTTAAAAGATTCCTCTTTAATGACGAATATATCTGATAGTGGTTTTGAACATAAAATATAAATAATAAGTTATACTTAAGATGCCCACAGAGCAGAAGTGATATAAAGTTGAATTATAAAATTGTGCAAAGTGGGATGTGAAAAGTGAGCAGTAAATTGTGGGCAAAGAATAGTTCTTATAAAGATTGTATAGGTTATAAAGGTTTTAGAAACTTAATATTTAGCAATAAAGTATAAAGTTACAAAAAAAGGTTTAACGACAGATAAAAAGTTCTTGATTTTAAGTGTATTTAATTTTATACACTAAGAATTATAATTTTAGTATCGGAGGATATGGATGAAAAGATTGATTGTTCTTTGCTTGGCAGTGTTTATAATTTCTTGTTCTCAAAATACAATAAAGGATGAGGGTAGTGAAAGTGCACAGCCTCAAAAGCAACAGCAGGTGGAGCAGCCTGCAGCTCAGATGCAGCCTACTGCTGAAAAAGCTCCTGTTGAAAAACGCATTATTGTCCCTGAAGATGTAGCAAAAAAATATAAAAGTGTAATTTTGTCTGTGGTAGATAAAAAGTCTAATAAAGATTTTGAGACAGAAGTGTTGATTGGGCAGAAATCTCAGGCCTCTGGCACTGCACTTTCAATTGAGGTAGAGTACTATTTACCGGATTTTGTTATGGATGCTGACAATAAGATGACTACTAAATCAGCAGATGAAAACAACCCTGCCGCAAAGGTTAAAGTTTACAAAGGTGGAGAGCTGATTTTTGATGGTTGGTTATTTAAAAATTTTCCTGACATGCACCCTTTTACTGATGAAGAGTACGCTATTAGCTTAAAAGGTTCAGTTACAAAATAGATTAATTTTAATAGAATAACAAAAAAGCGGCCATTGGGCCGCTTTTTTGTTATTTAAATCTTGAGAAGAAATCGTTACCTTTATCATCGACAAGTATAAATGCAGGAAAGTTTTCCACTTCAATTTTCCATACTGCTTCCATTCCGAGCTCAGGAAAATCTATACATTCGACCTTTTTAATATTTTTCTCAGCAAGCAGTGCTGCAGGCCCTCCTATACTGCCAAGATAAAAACCGCCGTATTTTTTACAAGCATCGGTTACCTGCTGACTTCTGTTACCTTTGGCAATCATAATCATTGATGCACCGTGTGACTGAAGCAGATCAACATAAGAATCCATCCTACCTGCTGTAGTAGGGCCAAAAGAACCGGAAGGTTTACCTTGAGGAGTTTTTGCAGGTCCTGCATAATAAATGGGGTGTTTTTTAAGATATTCAGGAACTTCTTTACCACTATCTATAATCTCCTTGAACTTGGCGTGAGCAATATCTCTTCCTACTATCAATGTGCCATTTAGTCTGAGAGCAGTACCGACAGGGTATTTACTTAACTCAGCTAAGACTTCTTTCATAGGTTTGTTAAGGTCAATAGGGATTCCTGCTTCCTCTTTTGTCCTGTATTCGTCAGGGATAAGTCTACCTGGGTTTCTGTCTAACTCTTCAAGCCATATCCCATCTTTATTGATTTTTGCTTTTACATTTCTGTCTGCAGAGCAGGACACGCCCATACCTACTGGGCAAGATGCACCGTGTCTTGGCAATCTGATTATTCTGACGTCGTGACAGAAGTATTTACCGCCAAATTGAGCGCCAAGCCCGAGTTCTTGAGCAGCTTTTAGTATTTTTTGTTCGAGTTCAATATCTCTGAAAGCTCTACCGTGTTCATTTCCTGTAGTTGGGAGCTCATCCAAATATTTTGCTGAAGCAAGCTTTACTGTTTTAAGGTTAGCTTCTGCACTTGTTCCGCCTATAACAAAAGCGAGATGGTAAGGTGGACAAGCTGCAGTACCAAGCGTTTTCATTTTTTCTATAAGAAATTTTTCAAGTTTTTCTGGATTTAAAAGTGCCTTTGTTTCTTGAAATAAGTATGTTTTATTGGCACTTCCTCCACCTTTAGCTACAAATAAAAATTTATATTCATCACCTTCAGTAGCATAAATATCTATCTGTGCGGGTAGATTTGTCCCGGTGTTTTTTTCTTTGTACATATCCAAAGCCACAGTTTGCGAATATCTTAAGTTTTCTTCCGTGTATGTTTTATATACACCTTTACTTAAATATTCTGCATCGTTAGCACCGGTGAAAACATTTTGCCCTTTTTTGGCTACTATTGTTGCCGTACCTGTATCTTGGCAGAATGGGAGCTCAAAGTTAGCTGCTATTTCTGCATTTTTTAAAAAAGCAAGTGCAACTGTCTTGTCATTTTCAGAAGCTTCAGGGTCAGATAAAATTTTTGCAACCATTTCATTATGCTCTGCTCTTAATAGAAATGATACATCCCTCATTGCTTGGTTAGCAAGAAATGTCAGCATTTCAGGTTCAACTACAAGCATTTTTTGTCCATTGAAATCTTTGATTGAGATTCCATCCTTTGAAAGTAATCTGTATTTAGTTTTTTCTTTTCCCAGAGGGAATGGATCTTGATAAAAAAATTCTGGTGTTGCCATGTCATACCTCCTTTTTATTAGTCGTTTGACGCAAATTTAACGCCATTCTATTTCAAAAAAATGGTTTTGTCGAGAAAATATTTTATTACTTATTGATAGTTAAAATATTATTACTAAATACTATATCAATTATTGGTTAAATTAATTTATTTGCTTTGAGATATAATAGTCGTTAATTACTGTTCAAAAAGATGTTTTAAAAATATTTTGACAAAATGTAAATAAAATTGTATACAGAATACAAAATACTTTTGAGAGGTAGAGTTATGTTAGATAATTATTTAAAACATGTTGAAGACAGAAAAAAGATGAATATACCACCACTTCCTTTAAGTCCTGAGATGACAGAGTTTGTTTGTAACAAGCTTCAATCTCCTGAAGAAGGTAAGGGTGAGTTTTATCTTGAACTATTGAGAGATAGGGTTTCTCCGGGTGTTGATCCGGCTGCAAAGGTAAAAGCTGATTGGTTAAACAAGGTTGCTAAGGGTGAAGTTAAGTCCCCGGTGGTTTCGAAAAAAGACGCTGTTTTTATGCTCGGGACAATGCTTGGCGGTTATAATGTTCAGTATTTGGTAGAGTTTTTGAGCGATAGTGAGCTGGCTGAAGAAGCAGCAAAAGGGTTAAAAAATACTATTTTGGTTTACGATGCATTTGATAAAGTAGCTGAGCTTTCTAAGACAAACAAATATGCAAAAGAGGTTCTTGAATCTTGGGCAAATGCTGAGTGGTTTACATCAAAAGAACCTTTGGCAGATGAAATAAAGGTTGTAGTTTATAAAGTAGACGGTGAGATTAATACGGATGACTTTTCTCCGGCAAAGCATGCTTGGAGCAGACCTGATATCCCTCTTCATGCTCTTGCTATGGGAGAAACAAGATTTCCTGGTGGAAACGAAAAAATTGCAGAGTTTAGAAAGCAAGGGCTCAAAGTTGCTTTTGTGGGTGATGTTGTTGGGACAGGTTCATCAAGAAAATCTGCTTGCAACTCTGTAATGTGGCACATTGGCGATGATATTCCATTTGTGCCAAACAAGAGAAGAGGCGGGGTAATATTGGGTGGACTTATTGCTCCTATATTCTTTAATACGACTCAGGATTCAGGTGGTTTGCCAATTATGTGCGATGTATCTAAGCTCAATACAGGTGATATAATTACTATTGATACCAAGAAAGGTGAAATTAGAAATGAAAAAGGTGAGGTAGTTTCAACATTTGAAATTAAACCACCAACTTTGCGCGATGAGTTTAGAGCAGGTGGAAGGTTAAATCTTATAATAGGCAGGGCTTTGACCGGTAAGGCAAGGAAGTTTCTTGGTCTTCCTGAAACAGATATATTCATAAAGGCGGATAATCCAAAACCAAAACCAAATCAGGGTTATACTTTAGCTCAGAAAATGGTTGGTAAGGCATGTGGAGTTGAAGGTGTATTACCTGGTACTTCATGTGAGCCGGTAATGACAACAGTTGGTTCTCAGGATACCACAGGTCCTATGACTGCAGATGAATTAAAAGAGCTTGCATGTTTGAAATTCCAGGCTGATCTGTTTATGCAATCATTTTGCCATACAGCAGCATATCCAAAACCTGCAGATGTGAAAATGCATAAGACACTACCTCAATTTGTTGTTGAAAGGGAGGGTGTAGCACTTAAACCTGGTGACGGTGTAATCCACTCATGGCTTAACAGGTTATTGCTTCCTGATACAGTTGGAACAGGGGGCGATTCTCATACAAGGTTCCCAATTGGTATATCTTTCCCAGCCGGTTCTGGACTTGTTGCCTTTGCAGGTGCATTAGGTTTTATGCCTCTTGATATGCCTGAATCTGTGTTGGTTAAATTTAAAGGTGAGCTTAATCCAGGAATTACTTTAAGGGATGTGGTAAATGCGATACCTTATTATGCTATTCAGCAGGGTCTTTTGACTGTAGAGAAGAAAGGTAAGAAAAACGTATTTAATGGTCGCATACTTGAGATGGAAGGTTTGCCAAATCTTACAGTTGAGCAGGCATTTGAGCTTACTGATGCTGCTGCTGAAAGATCTGCTGCTGCAGCAACTATCAAGCTTTCGGAAGAAACTGTTGCAAACTATTTAAGAAGCAACATTGCCTTAATGAAGGCTATGATAGAGGATGGATATCAGTATGCTGATACACTAAAAAGAAGGATAGAAAATTGTGAAAAGTGGCTTGAAAAACCTGAGCTTCTTTCACGTGACGAAAATGCAGAATACGCTGCCGTTATAGAGATAGATTTGGCGGATATTAAAGAGCCTATACTTGCTTGTCCAAATGACCCTGATGATGTAAAATTGTTATCTGATGTTGCTGGTACTAAAATAGATGAAATGTTTATCGGCTCTTGCATGACTAATATTGGCCATTTTAGAGCTGCAGGTAAAATTTGGGAAGGAAGTAAAGAAGCTCCTACTAAAATCTGGCTAACACCTCCGACTAAAATGGATCAGGCTCAGCTTATGAGTGAAGGCTACTACTCTATTTACTCTGTTATAGGTGCAAGGACAGAGATTCCTGGATGTTCACTCTGTATGGGTAATCAGGCAAGGGTTCGCTCCAAAGCAAATGTCATATCTACCTCTACAAGGAATTTCGATAACAGGATTGGTGACGGAGCTCAAGTATTTTTGGGTTCAGCTGAGCTTGCTGCCATTGCAGCTTTACTTGGGAAGTTGCCGACAGTTGATGAGTACTTTAAGATATTTAATGAAAAGGTTACTCCTAATAAGGATGAGATCTATAGGTATCTGGAATTTGACAAAATGGAAAAAGTAGTGCTCAAGTATGCTTAATCAGAGGGCGCCTATTTGGCGCCTTTTTGCTTAGTAAAACGTTGGTTTAGTTGTAGTATAGTTTTTTTCGATAGTATTTATGGTTAAATCTTTGAACCAATCACTTTGTGAGGTGTTATTATTAAAATATTCAATATTTCTTGACAAAACATAGAGTCTGGAGTATATCTGTATACAGTATACATTGTTATTTTTTATGTTTTGTAAATTGAAAAGGTGTTATATATTTTAAACAAAAAATAAGGAGATGTATTATGAGTGTGAATCCAAAGATAATATGGACTGAAATTGATGAAGCGCCCGCACTTGCTACCTATGCGCTTTATCCGGTAGTTAAAAAATTTGCAAAAGAAGCGGGTATCGATGTTGAGTTAAAGGATATTTCATTGTCCGGAAGGATTCTTGCAGCCTTTCCTGACTATTTAACAGAAGAACAGAGAATCCCTGATTATTTAGCTGAATTAGGGGATCTTGTTAAGAAGCCTGAGGCAAATATTATAAAATTACCAAATATTAGTGCTTCCGTGCCTCAATTGCAAGCTGCAATTAAAGAGTTGCAGGAAAAAGGTTACAATGTGCCATCATATCCTGAAGAGCCTAAGACCGACGAGGAAAAAAAGATTCAAGAAAGATATTCAAAAATTTTAGGTTCTGCTGTTAATCCTGTGCTGCGTGAAGGTAATTCAGATAGAAGGGCTGCTAAGTCAGTTAAAAAGTTTGCTCAGAAAAATCCTCATAAAATGATGAAACCTTGGCCTACTGATTCAAAGTGTAGGGTAGCCCACATGGATAGTGGAGATTTTTATGAGACTGAAAAGTCAGTTACAATGACTAAAACAGATACAGTTAAAATACAATTTGTAGATGAAAATGGAAAAGTAGAAGTTAAAAAAGAAGTAAAGCTTCTTGATGGCGAAGTTTTCGATAGCTCAGTAATGCATGTGGCTAAGCTTCGTGAATTTTATGAGAAAACTGCAAAAGAGGCTAAGGAAAAAGATGTTCTTCTATCCTTGCATTTAAAAGCTACAATGATGAAGGTATCTGACCCCGTTATGTTTGGCCACGCAGTATCAGTATATTTTAAAGATGCACTTGAAAAACATGCTGATACTTTAAAGGAGATAGGAGCAAACCCTAACTTTGGTTTGGGTGATATTTTAGCAAAACTGGAAAAATTACCTGTTGAGAAAAAGGAAGAGATTTTAAAAGATATAGAGGCCTGCTATGAAAAACAGCCGGCCCTTGCAATGGTAGACTCAAGAAACAATATTACAAATCTTCATGTTCCAAATGATGTTATAATTGATGCTTCAATGCCTGTTGTTGTAAGAGATGGCGGGAAAATGTGGAATAAAAATGATGAGCTACAAGATACAATAGCTATGATTCCTGATAGATGTTACGCTACTATGTACAGCGAAATCATAGAAGATTGTAAAAAGAATGGGCAGTTTGACCCTGCGACTATGGGCAGTGTGTCAAATGTCGGTTTAATGGCTCAGAAGGCTGAAGAGTATGGTTCTCATGACAAGACATTTATAGCCGAAGCTAAAGGTAAGTTTCAGGTTGTTGCTTCAGACGGTACTGTTTTGATGGAGCAAGAAGTAGAAAAAGGTGATATATATCGCTCATGCCAGACAAAAGATATACCAATTAAAGATTGGATTGGCCTTGCATTTAGAAGAGCGAAAGAATCAGGGGAGCCTGTAGTTTTTTGGCTTGATGAAAAAAGAGGGCATGATGCTGAAATTATTAAAAAAATTAAAAAGTATGCGCCTGAGTTTGATACTGAAGGGGTTGAGTGGCATATAATGGCCCCTGTTGAGGCGATGAGATTCTCTCTTGAAAGGATAAGAAAAGGGCTTAACACAATTTCTGCTACGGGTAATGTTTTAAGGGATTATTTAACTGATCTTTTCCCAATATTGGAGCTTGGTACTTCAGCAAGGATGCTTTCTATTGTTCCACTTCTTGCAGGTGGCGGACTTTTTGAAACAGGAGCAGGTGGTTCAGCACCTAAGCATGTTCAGCAATTCTTGAAAGAAGGGCATTTAAGGTGGGATTCATTGGGCGAATATTGCGCACTTGTTCCTTCTTTGGAACTTGTAGCGAGAAATTATAAAAATAAAAAAGCTGAAGTATTGGCAAAAACATTGGATGAAGCAATTGGTACATATCTTGAAAATCAAAAGCTTCCTTCAAGAAAAGCAGGAGAGATAGATAATAGAGGCAGCAGTTTTTATCTCACTCTTTACTGGGCACAAGCTCTCGCAGCTCAAAATGAGGACGCTGAATTGAAAGCTAAGTTTACAAAAGTTGCCAAAGAGCTGGCTGAAAATGCTGAAAAGATAGATGCTGACCTCATTAAATGTCAGGGTAAGCCTGTAGATATTGGCGGATACTATAGGCCTGACCCAGCTAAGGCTGAAGCTGCGATGAGGCCAAGTGCGACTTATAATGCAATAATTGATGCTATATAAATTTTCGGGGCTAGTGCCCCGAGCTGTTTGAGTGTGTAATGCTTGCATTAGCAAGAAAAAATATAAAGGGGGCAAAATATGGCTTTTAAAAGACCAAAAATTGCTTTAATAGGTGGTGGACAAATTGGTGGTGTTTTGGCTCAGCTTTCTGCTTTGAGAGAGCTAGGCGATGTGGTTATGTATGACATAGTTGAGGATATGCCTCAAGGTAAAACTCTTGATATTGCTGAAGCTTCAAGAGTAGATGGCTTTGATGTTAAAGTTAACGGTACAAACGATTATAAGGACATTGAAGGATCTGATATTGTAATTGTAACTGCAGGTTTACCAAGAAAGCCTGGCATGAGTAGAGATGATCTTTTAACAACAAATGCAAAGATTATTAAAACAGTTGCTGAAAATATCAAGCAGTATGCACCAGATTCTTACGTAATAGTTATTTCAAACCCTCTTGATGCGATGGTTACATTGATGAAAGAGGTAACTGGATTCCCGGCAAATAGAGTTATGGGTCAAGCAGGTGTTCTTGACTCTTCAAGATTTGCTACCTTTATAGCATGGGAGCTTGGAGTTTCTGTTAAGGATGTAAATGCAATGGTTCTTGGTGGTCATGGAGATACTATGGTTCCATTGGTAAGATATGCCAATGTTAATGGCTGCCCGGTAGTTGAGCTTTTGGAAAAGAAATATGGTGATAAGGCTAAAGCTAAGGAAGTAATGGACGCAATGGTTGAAAGGACTAAAAAGGCCGGCGGTGAAGTAGTTGCACTTCTTAAGACAGGTTCAGCATTTTATTCTCCTGCTTCTTCAGCAATTCAGATGGCTGAGGCTATATTGAGAGATCAGAAGAGGGTATTACCAGTGTGTGCATATCTTGATGGAGAGTATGGAGTTAAGGATTTTTATGTTGGAGTACCTGTAATTTTGGGTGGTAACGGTGTAGAAAAGGTTGTTGAACTTGACCTTAATGATGAGGAGCAGGCAATGTTTGACAACTCAGTTAATGCTGTTAAAAAGCTTATTGATGATATGAAGAGATTAGGATTTCTTTAAAAATTAACATATGATTTACGGGGTATTTTAATACCCCGTTTTAAAAGTAGCTCACCTTAAAATAATGCTTGAAATGGGGCTAGAATGGTATTAGTAGTGAATTTTGCTAAAATATGGACAGAATAAACATAATAATTAGGAAGGTGAGTTATGAACATTCATGAGCATCAGGCAAAAGAGATTTTCCGTAAGTATGGAGTCCCAACTCCAAAGGGTTTTGTCGCATTCAAACCTGAAAATGCTGTTAAGGCTGCTCAACAATTAGGTGGAGATTTAGATGTTTGGGTAGTAAAAGCTCAGATTCATGCCGGAGGCAGGGGGAAAGCCGGCGGTGTCAAACTTGCAAGATCCACAGAAGAGGTTGGGATGTTTGCAAAGGAGCTTTTAGGTAAAACACTGGTTACACATCAAACAGGTCCTGAAGGTAAAACAGTGCACAGAATCTATATTGAAGAGGGTGCTGAGATTGAAAAAGAGTTTTATCTTGGGATGGTGTTAGATAGAGCTTCTGAAAAGCCGGTTATGATGGCTTCCACTGAAGGTGGAATGGAGATAGAAGAGGTTGCAGCTAAAACCCCGGAAAAGATCATCAAGGTTGAAATAGATCCTGCAATCGGTTTTCAGGGATTTCACGGTAGAAAACTTGCATTTGGTCTTGGTCTTTCTAAAGATCAGGTAAATAAATTTATAAGTTTTGCTCAGGCACTTTATCACGTATATATGGATTACGATGCAAATCTTATCGAAATAAACCCATTAATCCGCACAAAAGATAAGAAGTTTGTAGCTCTTGACGCTAAAATGGGATTTGATGACAACGCACTGTACAGACAACCTGAAATTCTTGCTATGAGAGATTTAACTGAAGAAGAGCCTACAGAGATAGAGGCCGGAAAGTACGGCTTAAGTTATATTAAGCTTGATGGCAATGTAGGCTGTATGGTTAATGGTGCAGGGCTTGCAATGGCAACTATGGATATTATAAAGCATGAAGGTGGTCAGCCTGCAAACTTTTTGGATGTTGGCGGCGGAGCAAGTGCTGAAACTGTTGCTAAGGGTTTTGAGATAATTTTAAGAGATCCAAACGTGAAGGCAATTTTTGTGAATATTTTTGGTGGTATAGTAAGATGCGATAGAGTAGCAAACGGTATTCTTGAAGCAACCAAACTTACAAAAGTTGATGTGCCTGTGGTAGTAAGACTTGATGGTACAAATGCAGAAGAAGCCTCTGAAATACTTAACAATTCAGGAATTGAAAATATTATATCAGCCAATGATCTTAAAGATGGCGCTAAAAAAGTTGTTAGCGCAGCTAAAGGGGGTAAATAATGAGCATTCTTGTTAATAAAGACACAAAAGTAATAGTTCAAGGCTTTACCGGAAGGGAAGGTACTTTTCATGCCGAGCAATGTATGGAGTATGGCACTAAGATAGTTGGCGGTGTTACTCCTGGTAAGGGTGGGCAGACTCATCTTGGTAAACCTGTCTTCAATACCGTTGAAGAAGCTGTTGAGGCTACCGGTGCAACAGTTAGTTTGATATTTGTTCCACCTGCATTTGTTGCTGATGCTGTTATGGAAGCTGCTGATGCCGGTATCGAGCTTGCTGTTACAATTACTGAGGGCACACCTGTAAAAGATATGATGTATGCTAAGGCCTATGCAGTCAAAAAAGGTATGAAGATGATTGGACCTAACTGTCCGGGAATTATTACGTCTGAAGAGTGCAAAATCGGAATTATGCCCGGATTTATCTTTAAGAAAGGACCTGTTGGACTAATTTCCAAATCAGGTACTTTGACTTATGAAGCAAGTAACCAGGTAGTTAAAGCAGGTTTTGGTGTGACTACAGCCGTTGGAATTGGTGGGGACCCAATTATCGGATTAAGTTATAAAGATTTGCTTCCTATGTTTGAAGAAGACCCTGAAACCAAAGCAATAGTTATGATTGGTGAAATAGGTGGTACTTTGGAGATAGAAGCAGCTGAATTTATTAAGAAAAATATAAAAAAACCGGTAGTAGCATTTATAGCCGGACAGACTGCTCCTAAAGGTAAAAGAATGGGGCATGCAGGTGCTATCATTTCCGGTGGTAAAGGGACTGCCAAAGAAAAAATGGATGCTTTGACAGCGGCAGGTGTTCATGTCGTTGTGAGTCCGGCAGATATTGGTGAAACAGTTGCTAAAATTCTTAAATAATTAAGGAGTAGTAGATGGCTAAAGCAGAAAGAATAGAGATTAATAAAAAATGGTGCAAAGGTTGTGAGATATGTGTTGAGCTTTGCCCTACAAATGCAATTGAAATGGTTGACTTTAAAGTTGCCGTAAAGGACTTGGAAAAGTGTATTGCTTGTATGCAGTGTGAACTGAGATGTCCTGATTTTGCAATTGTAGTTTATAAGAAAGAGAAAGAGTAAATTAAGGGGGATACACGTGGCTAAAAAAGTAGAATTTATGATGGGTAACTATGCAATCGCAGAAGGGGCACTGTATGCTGGTTGCAAGTTTTTTGGCGGATACCCGATTACACCTTCAACAGAAGTAGCAGAAAGAATGGCTGAAAGGTTACCTCAAGTTGGTGGAAGGTTTATACAGATGGAAGATGAGATTGCTGCAATGGCTTCAGTAATAGGTGCATCAATTGCAGGTGCAAAAGCTTTGACTGCTACAAGTGGTCCGGGATTTTCACTAAAGCAGGAAAATATTGGTTATGCGATGCTTTGTGAGATTCCATGTGTAATTGTTGATGTAATGAGAGGTGGACCTTCTACAGGTATGCCAACCGGCCCAAGTCAGTCAGACATTATGCAGGCAAAATGGGGTACTCATGGAGACCACCCAGTTATAGCAGTAACTCCTGCATCTGTTCAAGAGCAATTTGATGAAACGGTTAGGGCATTTAATCTCGCAGAAAAATATAGATGTCCTGTTTTTGTGCTTACAGATTCAATCATAGGGCAAATGATGGAGCAATTAGTTATCCCTGAACCGGGTGAATTGGAAGTTGTTGATAGACTTATGCCTGACTGTAAACCGGAAGAGTATCTGCCATATGACATGGATAAAGATGTTAATCCAATGCCACCTTTTGGTTCCGGATATAGGTATCACATAACAGGTTTACACCACGCAGCAGATGGTTTCCCCACAAATGATCCTGAACTTCATACTAAAAATACTGTAAGACTTATTGAAAAACTAAATAAAAACTATGATGATATAGTTAAAGTAGAAGAATTTATGACTGATGATGCAGAGGTACTTGTATTTGCTATTGGGGTTACTGCAAGATCAGCTAAGCATGCAGTAGTTGAGGCAAGAAATCAGGGTATTAAAGCAGGCCTTGTCAGACCATTGACAATTTGGCCTTTCCCGGAAAAACATCTTGATAAGTTATTATCCAAGAATAATGTAAAAGGTATCGTAGTTCCTGAAATGAACTTAGGTCAGATGACTTTTGAGGTCCAAAGAGTTGCAAAAGGTCGCTGTGGGGTAGAGGGGCTTTATAGCTTAATGCTTGATCCTATCCTTCCCGGGGAAATCCTGGAAAAAATCAGGAGGTTTGTATAAATGGCTTACGATTACGCTAAATATTTGAGAAAAGGGAAACTGCCGCATATTTGGTGTGCAGGCTGTACATACGGTATCGTATTGAAATCTCTCATCAGAGCAATAGGTTCCTTACAGTGGGATAAAAATGATGTTGCAATAGTTTCAGGTATTGGATGTGCAAGCCGTTTGCCCGGATATGTTGATTTTAACACTTTACATACTACCCATGGTAGATCAATTGCGTTTGCTACCGGTATAAAGTTGGCAAATCCAAACTTGAAAGTTCTTGCAATGGGTGGAGACGGTGATATGACTGCTATAGGCGGTAATCATTTTATCCATGCTTGCAGAAGGAATATTGATATGACGGTGTTTGTATTTAATAATAATATTTATGGTATGACCGGTGCCCAATATTCTCCTACAACTCCAAAGGGTGCATGGGCAACAACTGCACCATATGGTATGACTGAAAATAACTTTACAATTACTGACCTTGCAATTGGTGCTGGAGCGACCTTTGTTGCAAGAACTACAGCATACCATGTTGCACATTGTGAAAAAACAATGAAGGAAGCGTTCCAACATAAAGGTTTAAGTGTAGTTGAAATTATCAACGCATGCCCAACCGGTTTTGGTAGAAAGAATAAATTTAAGACTCCTACATCAATGCTTTTATGGATGAAAGACAGTGCAGTTAATATTGAAAAAGCTAAGAAGATGTCTGAAGAAGAACTGGCTGGAAAGTTTACTATTGGTGTTCTTCATAAGGAAGAGAAACCAGAGTATATTGAAACATATGATGCAACTGTTGGATTAAAAAAATAGGAGTATAAGATGGCAAGAGTTGATATAAGATTAGGTGGTTCAGGTGGACAAGGAACTATTACTGCAGCAGCAATCTTAGGCTATGCTGCTGTATTTGCAGGTAAAAAGGCTGTGCAGACAAAATCATATGGACCTGAGGCAAGAGGTGGCGCAGCCAGAGGTGAGGTCGTAATAAGTGATGAAGATATTAACTATGTAAAAGTTTTAAAATCAGATGTCCTCGTTGCTCTTACTCAAGAAGCATGTGATAAGTTTATTGGTGATGCTAAAGAAGGTAGCGTTGTGATAGTTGATAGTATGCTTGTAAAAGATCTTCCAAAGGGGAATTTTAAAGTATATGCATTACCAATCATAAAGACAGCAGCAGAAGATATTGGAAAGTCGATGGTAGCAAACATTGTAACATTGGGTGTTGTAAATCAAATTACCAATCTGCTGGATGTTGATAAACTGGAAAAAGGTGTGCTAAGTAAAGTACCAAAAGGGACTGAAGAGCTCAATAAAAAGGCTCTTTACGCTGGTATGGAGCTTGCCAAAAAAAATATGTAATAATTTAAAAAGTCCGCTTTTATGCGGACTTTTTATTATAGAGGGAAATAATGGATAATATAAAAGAAACAAAGGAATTTAAAAAATGTGCATTTCAATGCGCCAGACGGGCAATGCTTGAAAATGAGTATTTTCTTAAAGATTTCTTAAATAGTTTTGTAATTAATAACTACTCGATAGATGATTTGGATAGATTTAATATATTTTTGAAAGATATATACGATAATGACTTGTTTGATATAATAATGGGAAATAAAACCGCTGAAGATTATAAAGAGCAGTATGAGTACAAGTTTCTGAAAGATATAGAAATATTTGCCAAAACTGTAAGAGATAAGGTTAAATCAAAATAAAAATAAAAAATAAAAGATGAAATATAAATAAAAAAACCCGCCTTTCGGCGGGCTTTTTATTAATATTTCCTTTCAAGAAGCATTTGGCGAATGCCAACAATAGCTTTAGTCGGATTAAGTTCTTTAGGACAAGCTTCCACACAATTGTAGATTGTGTGACAACGCCATACGCCGTTTTTGTCGTTTAAAATAGGCAATCTTTCTTCAGCACCTTCATCCCTTGAGTCAATTAAATATCTATAAGCTCTTAAGAAGGCGTTAGGTCCCAAATATTTTTTGTCAGCCCAGTAAGATGGGCAAGAGGATGAACAGCATCCGCATAGAATACATTCGTAAAGACCATCCAATTTTTTCCTGTCTTCAGGAGACTGATAATACTCTTTGTCTGGAGCAGGAGATTTTCTGATAAGGTAAGGCTTAACTGTAATAAACTTTTCAAAAAAATCATCAACATCAGTCACCAAGTCTCTCATTACCGGCATACCAGGCAAAGGCTGAATTACGAGATGATCAGAACCTAAGTCTTCAATCTTTGTCATGCAAGATAGCATGTTTACACCGTTGACATTTATACCGTCAGATCCACAAACACCTTCGCGGCAGGAACGTCTGAATGCAAGTGTAGTATCCTGCTCCCATTTAATCTGGTTAAGGCCTTCAAGCATTAGCATACCTGGCCTTCTGATTTCTACTTTATAAGACTGGTAGTATGGCTCTTTATCCTTCTCTGGGTCGTATCTAAAAATTTCAAAAGTTACAAATTTACTCATTTTGCCCTCCTCTTAATATACCCTTGGCTTTGGTGGGAAAGTTTCAACAGTAAGTGGTTTCATCCTAACCGGTCTGTATCCAACGATCACGTTTCCTTCTTTATCAAGTGTTACTTCACTATGTTTATGGAAGTTGGCATCATCTCTCTCTTGATAATCTTCTCTTGCGTGACCACCTCTTGATTCTTTCCTAAGTAGAGCTGACTCAGTTAATGCTCTTGCATTAATTATCATATTATTTAGTTCAAGGGCTTCAATGAGCTCTAAATTATAGATGTTAGATTTATCATTAACTCTAAAGTTTTCCATCTTTTTAGCCAATTCTGCCAAATCAGCTTTTGCTTGAGTCATAGTTTCTTCAGTCCTGAAAACTCCAACATTCTTTTCCATAGTCTCAGTAAGTTCAGTATAAACAGGTCCAAAAGTATATTCACCATTAGCGTTTAAGAATTTTTGCAATAATTCAATCCCTTCTTTCCCAGCATCTTCTGCAAGTGGTACAAATCCGTTATCTTTTGCATATTTTGCAGCCTCCTCACCGGCAGTCCTACCAAATACTACAAGGTCAAGAAGAGAGTTAGTTCCAAGTCTGTTAGCACCATGGACAGAAGCTGAAGCTACTTCACCGGCGGCAAAGAACCCAGGCACTGTCTCTTCTGGGTTTTCACCAAAAGCCTTGATTACATGAGTTTTATAGTTAGTTGGTATACCACCATTTTGATAGTGAGCAGTAGGCATTACAGGGATTGGCTCTTTAGTACAATCAACACCAGCAAAAACAAGTGTAAGCTCATGAATGCCCGGAAGTTTTTCCATAATTGCATCTGCACCGATATGATCTATTTTTAAAAGTACGTGGTCTTTTTTAGGACCAACACCACGTCCAGCTAAAACTTCTTTAACCATTGAGCGGGAAACGATATCTCTTGGTGCAAGGTCTTTAATAGTTGGTGCATACTTTTCCATAAATCTTTCGCCGTTAGCGTTAAGAAGAATACCACCTTCACCTCTAACACCTTCTGTAATAAGGTTTCCAGCAATATAAATCCCTGTGGGGTGGAACTGTATAAATTCAGGGTCAGACCAGGAGAAACCCTTTCTCATTGCAAGAGTAAGACCATCACCGGTATTAATGTGTGCATTGGATGTGGTTTTATAAAATCTTGAACAACCACCGGTAGCAAATACAACAGATTTGGCATGAAAAAGATGGAATCCGCCATTTTGAATATCCCAGCATAATACACCATTTACGGCACCATCATTTACGAGAAGCTCTAATGCATAAAATTCACTAAAAAATTGAGTCTTTTGTGCAACAGCCTTCTCATAAAGAGTCTGAAGCATTACGTGACCTGTTCTGTCAGCTGCATAGCAAGCCCTCTTTACAGGTCTCTTACCGAACTCCGCAGTGTGGCCTCCAAATGGCCTTTGAGCAATTTTCCCATCAGGAGTTCTACTGAATGGAACACCTATGTGTTCAAGCTCAATTACATATTGTGGAGCAAGTTTAGTCATATACTCACATGAATCTTGGTCAGCAAGATAATCACTACCTTTTACAGTGTCATACATATGCCAATGCCAGTGATCCTCTTCCAAGTTACCAAGTGCAGCAGAAATACCGCCTTGTGCAGAAATGGTATGGCTACGTGTAGGATATACTTCTGAAATTACTGCAGTACTACAATATTGAGATGCTACTTGAGCTGCATTAAGTCCAGCCCCACCAGCACCAAGGACGACAACATCAAATTTATGATACTCTACTTTTACAGACATATCTTAACCTCTCTTTATTTTTTATAAACTTGAAACTACACTGAGAGCTAATACTGCAAGAGTAACTCCGACTATCCAATATATTGCAAGAATAATAGCTCTCCAAGTTGTGCTTGCTACATAATCGTCGGTAATCATTTTAAACCCGTTAAGGGTATGGAATATACCGAAAGCAAAAAGAGGTCCTAATACAATCTTTTTAAGCCCCCAATCACCAGACTTAATCATTGAGAAGAAGTGGATAAAAATAACTAATATTAAAATAACACCGGACACTCTCTGAAGCAGCCATTCAAAAACACCGCTATCACTTGAACCGTTAAACTTAAATTGTTTCATGTGGTCCCTCCTCTAAGAAAAAATTGGAAAAGCGCCAATAATAAGCACTACTACGGTTAAGAAAAGAACAACCATAAACTGTTTTGAGAATACTTCTTTTTCAGAACCTGTGGCAAAATCGATTAACACAATCCTGAAGCCATTAAAAGCATGGAAAGTAAAAGCTAAGAGAACAATTATCCTCGCAACAGGATTTGCCGTAAGAGAGGTAAACCACTCTGCAACCCCTGATTTCCCAAGTATGTGGAAAATCAAGTAAAGGCCTATGATTACTCCAGAGATTCTGTGAAGCAACCAGGCCACCATTCCTGTGTGTTTCCTGTAGGAAACTTTTTTTGGATAGGTGACTAAATCTTTTCTTGGCATCTTACACCTCGACTAATTTTATTGACAAACAAACAGCGTTAAAATTTAACTAATAAAGGGATAACACAAAATATTAGAACTGTCAATGATATTGTATACAATATACACAGGTAATAAATACTTGCCTTGTTCAGCCTATTAATTGCTGAAAAGTATAGTATTCGTAAACCGAATACTATACAAATAACGTAACTTATTTTTTGTAAACGCTGTTTTACAATGAATAGGTATTTACTTGTTTAGTTTAGTGCAAAGATAAAGTGAGTATTTTCTTTGGTTAAAATAATTTTTGCAACTAAAACCAAATTTTGACATATCATTAATATTACCTGCTTTTGTGACAACAAAGAGTGTTTTTTGAGTGTCTAAAAAATCTGAAAGTTCAGTCATATTTTTTATGTAATACTTTTTGTAACTATCGTCGTATTGAAATTGTGTTTCTCTCTCTTTTCCTAAAGCCGCAACAGTTATTTTTTGACGGTAGAAGGAGATGGAAGGGATAAATGTTTTATAGGTAAGCACTTCAAATCTTTTATCTTTGTCTAATTTGTTAATTTCTTCGGTCATTTCTTTGAAACCTTTTATTTCAGGACCTAATATCGGCAATGTTGAGTAGATACAAAAAGATATAAAAATAATATACACACTAAAGTTTAAAAGATTAAAACGTTTGTAAAGATTTATAAAAAGCAATAGTGTCAAAATAAAGAAAATCAGTATAGTTAGTAAGTAACCTTTAAGGACAGGATAAACAAATATTGCAGCAATAAAGGCAAACGGTAGTAATCCTGCGAAGATTAATGTTGGGATTCTAAAATATTTGGTGTTAAAAATCTTAGCGTCTATAGAGTCCGCCACAATGATGCCGGCGATAGGGTAAAAAGGCAAAATGTAAGTTGCAAGCTTACTTTTGGCAAGTGAGAAAATTATAAAGGGCACAATTACATAAAAATAAGGGGCCAATTTTTCAGTAACTGGTTTTACATGTTTGATTAAATCTTTGACAAAAATAATTATAAAAGGGAAAAAAGTCCCGGCAAATGTAAGTATAAAAAAGTAAAATGGTTTGTTGCGATGGAATCTGTTGGTTACAACTCTATCGACTGTTTGTACTTTTAAAAAGTAATTGAGCAGTTCAGGATTTTTAATAATTACGGCGATATACCAAGGCAGTGAAATAATTAGAAATGTCAAAATACCAAAAGCGATATCCTTTAAAGTAAAAACCTTTCTATGAGATTTGAAGAATACTTTTCCAACTAAAAAAGGGAGCAGTGTAAAAAGAAAAATTATCGGCCCTTTTGTTATAAAGCCAAACCCCAAAAATAAGCCATACCATACAGCATTCAATGATGATTTTTTTCCATAAATCTGGTTAAAAAGGAAGTACTGAGATAAGACTGTAAAAAGTGTCAGATATATGTCCGTAGAGACTATTCTTGAAACAGCTATAAACAAAAGTGAAGCTGAAAGTATATAAACGGAATTTTCAGCTTTGACTTTATCTTTTAATAAAATATTAGCTAATTTGTAAGTTATAAAGAGTATTAAAGCGGAAGCAAGCACTCCAAAGATTCTAACGCCAAAGCCGTTAACGCCAAATAGCTTTATCCCAAGCGCATTAATCCAGTAGGTAAAAGGTGGTTTATGAAAATGCTTTATCCCGTTAAAATGAGGCTCCAAATAATTTCCTGAAGCAGCCATCTCCCATGCAATTTCAGCATATCTGGCTTCGGTAGTTTCAAAAAGAGGTATGTTGTTAATTGGGAATGCCGCAATAATAAAATAAATAATGATGAACCAATAAATATTTTTATTACGCATTTAATTTTGCTCTTTCTTTTTTGATAAAATATAAGTTTCTGATATAAATTATAAATCCTGTGGATTGGCCAACTATAAAGACTATGTCCTTTCGCAAAATGGCATAAGTTAAAAGGCATACACTGCCGAGTAAGCTAAAATACCAAAAGGCTACCGGAATCACACTCTTTCTTTGTTTTTCAGAGTATATCCATTGCACAAAAAATCTCATGAAAAAGAAAAATTGTCCTGTAAAACCTATTACCAAAAGTGTTGTTTCCGTTAAATTCATCTCTCTTCCTTTATCTTAATATCAAGGTAACGTTTAATCATCCACCTTACTGCAATTAAATCGTAAAAACCTTCTATAGCTCTGTTAAGATTATTATATTTAGATACGCCGACTTCCCGTTTTCTGTGATTGACCGGGACTTCTACCACCTTAGCACCTTCAAGCCGCATAAGCGTTGGCAAAAACCTATGCAATCCTCTAAACATCTTAATTTTTTTCAAAATGCTTGCTTTCATAATCTTTAAAGCACAACCGGTATCGTGAATAGTTTCATTTGTCATTTTATTCCTGACAAAATTTCCTATTTTACTCCCAATCTTTTTTGAAATAGTATCCTGTCTGTTTTTTCTCCAGCCATTAACCATATCATATTGTCCATATAGCTTTATCATTTCAATCAAGTCTTTTGGATCATTTTGTAAGTCCGCATCCATTGTAATTATTACTTCTTTTTCGGCTTTTTGAAATCCTGCATAAAGTGCTGCAGATTGCCCTCTATTTTCTAGAAATGAAATATACTTTACACATTTGTCAACCAAAGCAATGTCTTTGATTTCATCGAAACTGTTATCAGTGCTGGCATCATCAACAAAAATTATCTCATATGAGGATGCAATGGTATCTGCAATATTTTTTACTTCCTTATAAAGAGGTTTGATATTTCCCTCTTCATTATAAACCGGTATAACAAATGATATCTCGTGCATTTTTACTCCAAAGTTTAAATTTTAACAGTAGGGAGCATTATTGTCACAGTTGTCCCTAAACCAACTTTTGACTCGATTTTAAGTTTACCATTATGCTGTTCAAGCAAATCTTTTGCAATAGGCAAACCAAGGCCTGTACCACTCTTTTTTGTTGTATAAAATTCGTTAAATATTTTATCTAATTGTTCATCAGGTATCCCTACACCGTCATCAATAATTTTAAACACAACATACTCATGGTCTGTGGAGCAAGATACATTAAGTATAATATTACCATGACTGTTTTCCGGTATACTTTCCATAGCATTTTTAAGAATATTTATAAAGACCTGTTCAATATTCGTTTTGTTTATGTTTAAAAGACAGTCACCTTTTTCTGAAGTCTTTTCCAACTTAAAATTAACCTTTTCGTAATCAAATAGTATTCTTTTTACATAAATATTTATACTTTCAAGGAATGAGTTGACAGATACTATCTGTTTCTGCTCCATGTTAAGCCTTGAAAAATTAAGAGTCTGGTCAATTATGTTTTTTATACGAAGTGTGTCATTAATGATGTTATCTATATGCTTTAACGTGTCATCAATATTTACAGATTTGCCGTTTTTAGCCATTTCGCACTTCATGGCAAGAAGGTCAGATGTTATCATAATTGAGTTTAAAGGATTTTTTATTTCATGGCTTAATGATGCAGTCAATTGACCAATTGTAGTTAATCTGTCTGAATGTATTAAGTTTTTGTGCATGTTGTCTATTGTCTCATTTACCAGTTTTAAAGATGATACCATATTGTTGAAATAGTTCGATATCAGCTCAAATTCATCTCTTGAGTTAATAGTTACTTTGCTGTTAAAGTCATTCTCACTTACCTTATGCATACCTTCTTCAAGCTTTTTCAGAGGGTTTACTACCAGTTTGTTTATTAAAATTGACAAGAGAATACTGACAATTAGTGAAGATATCAACATAATGATATTGACGGTCTTTATTTCACTGCTTAGCATTTCTGAAATACCCGCAGTGCTTACATTTATATTCAACACCCCTATAATATTGCCACTATCTGTATGACACTTTTTACATTCAGGTTTATTTTCATAAGGTCTGTAATAGGACAGCATTTTAACATCTTTAGTATTAATTTCCTGTAATTTTTCAGTAAGGCTAAAGTACTGGTATACAAGGTTGATATATTTTGAAGGTGCTTCAGTTTTAAAGTTGGAATAGTTGCACGAAATATCACCCGATGGATTGAAAATATGAATCCCTATAACATTTTCAACATTTGAAAGCTCCAATATGAGTTTTCTCACAATCTCCTTGTCACCGGCAGTCATAAAATTGTTGATAGAGCTGTCTATAATCGACGGTATAGTTTTGATGTATGATTTTGCCATTTCCATAGCCTTTTTTTCAGCATTGTATGTAAGATATCCTGAAACGATAAAGGATATGGAAATCATTACAGCAAATATAAGAATATTTATTTTTAATTTTAAACTAAAGTATTTAGGTTTTTTTCTGAGAAGATTTACCATTACTCTTTTATATCCTTGAGCTTAAGTATGGAAAAGATATCATTATTGTTACTTTTGTCAATAATTACTCCGATGCCAGATATCTCGCAACCGGCTTTTTCAATAAGCTTTTTTGCTGAGGCGGACGTGCTACCATTTGCATAAAAATCATCGACAAAAAGAAGTTTTTCCCCTTTTTCTACAACTGTTTTTGAAAGGAATAGCTCAGTTTCGGCTTGCTTGGTAAATGAGTAGCTCCTCTCACTGTAGTATTCATTCATTGTTAGAGGCTTTTTTTTCTTTAAAAAGATAAAGTCTTTTTGAGATTTAGCTGCAATAAAACTTGCTAAAATTATGCCACTTGACTCTACGGTCAATATTTTATCAAAAGAGTCGGTAGGGAAATGCTCGATAAAAGCATTCGCAATTTTATCATAAAGTAAATAAGATACCTTATGATTAATAAATCTTTCCACATTTATTACGCTTCCTTTAACACTCCCCTCATCTTTAATTAGCTTAAGGAGCATCTCTTTTGCTGTCATTTTATTTCCTGTCCTCTCTGTCATAAACAAGCCCCAAAGACTCAGGTTGACTTGAAGAACCTTTTTCTATTTTAATGGTCGCAATAATAAGTACAATTATTGTAAATATGTAGGGGAGCATTTGTAAAATATGAGCAGAAATGGTTGTCCCCATCGCTTGAAATCGTAGTTGAATGGCACTTATGCCGCCGAAGAAATAGGCTCCAAAAAGTGCCCTTTTACATGACCATGATGAAAATATTACTAATGCAACTGCAATCCAGCCACGCCCCGCTGTCATATTTTCTATCCATAAAGGGGTATATGCAAGTGAAAGGTAAGCACCCCCGAGCCCTGCAAGTCCTGAGCCTATAAAGGTAGCTACAAGGCGATATTTGTATGTGTCTATTCCTGACACATCAGCAGCATAAGGGTTTTCACCTACAGTTCTTAAGTTTAATCCCCATACTGTTCTGTAAAGAAAAAATGAGATTAAAAATACAAGAAGAATACTTAGGTATACTAAAATATCTTGGTTAAAAAGGGAGTTACCTATGATTGGTATTTTTGAAAGCACAGGTATTTCTATTCTCTTAAAACCAACAATGGTTTGCCCCACCATGCTTTTTCCTAAAACCGCCGTAATCCCGACTCCAAACATTGTGAGAGCAAGTCCACTTACTATTTGGTTACCTTTGAAATATGTGCAAAGTATACCATGAATTAGACCGGCAAGTCCTGCCGCAAATACAGCCGCAAAAACACCCAGAATAAGACTTTGAGTGGTGTAAGTAGTATAAAATCCGGCAAGGGCGCCTATTAACATAAGCCCTTCTATCCCTAAATTTATGATTCCTGAGCGCTCTATAATAATTTCACCGAGAGTAGCATAAAGTATGGAAGTTCCGGCTCTGATAGTTGCATCGATTATTATTGAAATCATTACTCTTTCACCATGACAATTTTATGTTCTTTAAAAAATTCAGCAACAATAAGGGAGAAAAGTATGAGCCCTTGAAATACACTTACCATTGCTACAGGCAACTGATAATATATTTGCATAGAGTCGCTGCCTACAAAAAGCATCCCCATAAGAAAGGAAACTATTACCACTCCAAAGGCACTCCTTTTTGCAAGCCATGCAATTATAATTGCCGTATAACCGTAGCCCGGAGAGATTGCATGCTGAAGCCTATGCTGTACCCCTGCAAGCTCAGAAAATCCTGCAATTGCACTTAACGCACCGCTTATAAACATTACCAGTATTATATTCTTTTTTATATTTATACCAGCATACATAGCGGCCTTTGGGTTACTCCCTATTACTTTAATTTCATAACCCCAGACAGTTTTTTCTATAATAATGAAAACCAGTAATGCACATAATAGAGCAAGGAAAAAACCTGAGTGCAGTCTTGAATCAAAATATTCACTCAATCTTGCTGCACTTGTAAATTCGGCTGAGATTGGGAAGTTAAACCCTTTGGGGTCTTTCCATGCTCCATAGATTAAAAAGTCCACCCACAAGATTGCAATATAATTCATTAAAAGCGTTACAATTGTTTCATTTACATTGTATATGGCTTTTAAAGCTCCGGGGATTAGTGCCCAAAGTCCGCCAAAAAATATTGCCGAAATAAACATCAATGTAATCATTACAAAATGGCTGTCGGTATTGAGGTGTAGTGCTACTAAAGATGCACCAAAAGCACCCATGTAAAGCTGCCCTTCAGCACCGATATTCCACAGATGCATTCTAAAAGCAACTGCTACACCAAGCCCGCAAAAAATAAGCGGTGTAGTTTTTACAAGGGTTTCGGTAATGCCGTAAACAGAGCCGACTGACTCTATAAGCATATCCTTGTAAGCACTAATAGGATTTATATCAGCAAATGTGAGAAAAATACCACTTATCAAAAGAGCTATGAATATAGATAGCAGGGTTGTTAAAATAGATTTTATGCCACTTACAGGCGATTTCTTAACTAATTTAAATTTCATCTTTTCCCACTCATCAAAAGTCCGATTTCTGTTTTAGATGTTTTGTCAGGTTCAAGATACCCCATATTTTTACCTCTAAACATAACTGCTATTCTGTCGGATATTTTTAACAGCTCATCTAAATCTTCAGATATAAGTATCGTGCTCATCCCTTTTTCCCGGGCGTCCAATAACACTTTATATACATACTCAGCAGAGCCTATATCAAGGCCCCTTGTGGGGTAAAGGGCAACCAATATGAGAGGATTTTCAGATAACTCCCTTGCTATGATTACTTTTTGTATATTACCTCCGGAAAGCAGTCTTACAGGTATCCCATCATAGCCAGTTTTTATGGAATATTTCTTTATTTGCTCTATTGCATTTTCCCTTATCTTTGATTTGCTGAGAAAGAACATATTGGTAAACTTATTGGATGAATAATTTTTAAGAATAAGATTTTCATCAATTGACAAATCAGGAGCAATCCCCATTGTTTTTCTGTCCTCAGGTATATGTGCAATCCCTGAGATATATTTTGACTTAGATGTCGAATAGGTTAAATCTTCACCTTTGACTAAAATTTTACCTGAATTAGGTTTTTTAAGCCCAGTCAGCACCTCAGCCAAAGCTTTCTGACCGTTCCCTGTAATCCCTGCGATGCCTAAAATTTCCCCTTCGTAAAGATTTAAGGAAAAGTCTGTTAAATCGGAAAGCCCTTTATCGTTTTTAACATTGAGATTTTGAATTTCAAGAATGTGATTATTAAAGACTTTATTTATTTTGTTAAGTTGAACGGGCTCAGTGCTGCTTATCATAAGTTCAGCAAGCTTTTGTTCGTCAAATTCCCCTTTTTTTAGGGTTGCTACTGTTCTCCCTTTTTTCAAAATGGTGACTTTATCAGATAGGCTCATAACCTCTTTCATTTTGTGTGAGATAAATATAATTGCTTTCCCTTGCTCTTTTAATTTGGACAAAAAAGTGAACAAAAACTCTGATTCCTGAGGGGTCAAAACCGCAGTTGGCTCATCAAGAATAAGAATTTGTGAATCTCTTACTAAAAGCTTTATTAGCTCTATCCACTGCTGCTGACCAATGGAAAGTTTCCAGACCGGTTGCTCTATATCAATATTCAACTCAAACTCTTCAATAAATTTTAGTACTTTTGATTTTAATGTGTTTTTATTAATAATAAATGAATCAAGCTTAATACTTAACAAAATATTTTCAAAAACAGAATGGTTGTTTACAAGCATAAAATGTTGATGAACCATCCCTATTTTGTAGTTTAGTGCATCTTTTGGTGATTTTATTGTGACTTTTTTATTGTCAATATAAATCTCACCGGAATCAGGTTTGTAAAGTCCCGTTAGAATATTCATCAGTGTGCTTTTGCCTGCACCATTTTCGCCTAAGATTGTATGTATTTCACCTTTGAATATTTCAAGAGATATATTCTCATTGGCAACAAACCCTGCGAAAGACTTAGAAATATTTTGGACTTTTAAAATACAGGATGACATATAACCTCAAAAAAAACACCCTGGATTTCCAGGGTGTTAAGATTTTTAATTGTTTAAGTTTCCTTGAACACCTTCTACAAAGAAGTTCATACCCAAAAGTTCGCTGTCTGTAAAGGTTTTTCCTTTCTCAAGGATAAGTTTACCTGACTGATCTTTTATAGGTCCGCTGAATATTTTAAATTTCCCCTGCACAATTTCATCCTTTACTTTCATAACCTTACTTTTTATTTCTGCAGGGACAGTATCACTAATAGGTGCAAGTGCAATAGCACCTTTATCCATACCCCACCAAATCTGCTCTGATTTCCATGTTCCGTTGTGCACATTTTCAGCAATATATTTATATATTGCACCCCAATTCCAAACGGGAGCTGTTAAAAATCCCTTCGGAGCATAGCTTCTCATGTCTGAGTTGTAACCAATAACATATTTTCCCCTATTTTCAGCAGCTTGAAGGGTAGCAGGTGTATCTTGGTGCATAGCAAGCACATCGGCACCAACATCAAGTAAACTTTCAGCAGCGTTTCGTTCTGTCCCCGGGTCAAACCAGGTTTGAGTCCATACTACCTTGACAACCGCATTTTTGTTTACAGATCTTACACCGAGTGTAAAGGCATTGATACCTCTGATAACTTCAGGAATAGGGAAAGCTGCAACATAGCCGATAATATTGCTTTTTGTCATACTGCCGGCAATGATACCGCTGAGGTATCTTGGTTCATACATCCTTCCAAAATATGTGCCAACATTTTCAGCTGTCTTATAACCTGAACAGTGCATAAAAATGACATCTTTAAATCTTTTTGCAACGTTGATAGTAGGGTCCATAAATCCAAAACTGGTAGTAAAAATAACATTATGCCCTTTTTTTACAAGATTAGTGATTACCCTTGCGGCATCGCTCCCTTCAGGGACTGACTCAATGTAGGTAGATGGCTTTACATAAGGGAGCTTTTCCATCTCTTTTCTACCTAAATCATGAGCATATGTCCAACCACCATCACCAACAGGACCAACATAGACGAAACCTGCTTTAATGTCCTTTGCAAAAACATTAAAGCTTAAACTTAAAAAAACTGCCATTACAAAAATAGTTAACAACCTTTTCATTTACTCCTCCAAACTTTTATTTAAGTTCAAAACGATTTTTACCGTTTTTCTTTGCCTTATACAGTCTGTCATCAGCTAAATGTATTATTTCTTCAAACGAAGTGCATTCCGTTGAATCAGCAATACCAATACTTACTGTAATAGGATTGTCTGTAAACTCATATTTGATATTTCTTGCGATATTTAAAATTTTTTCTGCAACAACAGAAGCCTGACCCTTGTCACTATTTGGCAACAGCATAATAAACTCTTCCCCGCCAAATCGTGCAAGGGTGTCAAATTTTCTTATACACTTTTTCAATTCATCAGCCAGACTAACAAGCACCTTATCACCATTTAAGTGTCCATATTTGTCATTAACAAGCTTAAAGTTATCAATATCAAACATCAAAATTGAATAAGGCTGTTTTGCCCTTTTTGCTCTATTGTCCTCTCTGATTAAAGTTTCCCAAAAGAAGCGTCTGTTAAAAAGTCCTGTTAATTCATCGGTAATGGCCTTAATAGATAGTAGCTTATTTTTAGCATCAAGCATATCCATCAGGCTTTTTATCCTTAGATGACTTCTTATTCTGAGGAAAAATTCGCTTGGGTCAAATGGCTTTTGAACAAAATCATTTACCCCTAACAGAAACAAATCGTATTTTTTATCTTTTTCCTCCAAAACTGTGGTTACAATTATAGGCACTTTATCATAAAATTTATTTTTTCTTATTTTTTCAATCAAGCCTTCGCAAGTTTGGTCATTAAGGTAATAGTCTACTATTATTAAGTCGATATTATTATCATTGGAGAAAAAGTCCAATGAACTTTTGACATCATTAAAAGATATAACACTTATATTTGCAAAGTCAAAAAGACTTTTTATATATTTACTTTGAAATTCGCTATCTTCTATGAGCACTACCGGGTTTGCGGAGCTTGTAATGATTTGTGCCATAGAAATTGTGGTTTTTAAAAATTTTCTTAGATTTCCTCCAACATAGTCTTTATGAAAATAGCTAAAAGCACCTGCATCAAAACTTGCTTTTTTAAGTAAATCATCATCTTCTGAAGATATTATGATGATTTGAGATTTATATAACTGATTGTTTTGTTTTAATTCTCTACAAAAATCAAGCCCGTTACCATCAGGGAGGTTAACATCCATTGTTATAAAGTCAAAATAGTTATCTTGTAAAAGTTTTTTGGCTTCTTTAATGTTAGATGCGACAAAAGGTTTAAGATTTAGATCTTCGAGCTCTTTTGTCAAAACTTCTTGAAAGAAATTACTATCCTCTACTACCAAAACTTTTTTCATGATTTATACTCTATTATATATAAAATATCTGTCCAGTTTGTTTTTAATTGCACCGTTTACAACCTTAAAAGGTCCCACAGGTATGTCTTTGTAATATAATACACCATTTTTAATGTTTTTAGAAATGTGATTTATATCATAACCATCCAAATATTCAATACTTTCTTTGTAATCAATCTCTAATCTGTAATTATCTTTTATTTTTGCTCCAAACTCCCATGATGCTTCAGTGGAAATAGAAAATTCTTTTAAATTTTGGCCCATAAAGAAGTCATTATTTTGAAATCTAATTTTTTTAAAAATTTTGTCGCCGAAGTTAGCGATAATGTCCATATATATTTTGCTATTTCTTTCGTAAAATTTATAATTTTTAAAATAATCATCTTGAAAGATATCGAGTTTAGTACCAAATAAATTTTTATTTTTAGTAATTAAATTATTGCTACACTCACCAACTTTTTGAATAAGTGCGATGAAGAAACCGTCATACTCCATTATGTGTGGTAATACTCTTATTACTCTATTGTCTATTGTTTTATTTCCAGATATTCCGGCAGGGAAATTACCATTGTTTATATCGACTAATCTGGCATCTGGATGTTTAGATAAAAAATCTTCTAAAACCATTTCGTTTTCTTCGATTGAAAAAGTGCATGTTGAATAGGCGATTAACCCTCCAGGCTTGATAAGATTAAAAGCATTATATAACAAGTCTTTTTGGATGCTTTGCATATTTAATATAAACTCTTCTGACCAAAAGTTTTTAACTGTGTCGTTTTTGAGAATTTTGTTTTCATTGCTGCAAGGGGCATCAAGCATGACAGCATCAAAAACTGCAGGTAACTTTTTAGAGGCAAGTCTGCCGTCCAAACTGACTGTCTTTACGTTGTAAGCGCCATATTTTGAAATATTAAAGTTGAGTGCCTTAAGCCTTTTTGAAGAGATTTCATTGGCAATAATTAGGCCCTTCCTGTCTAATAATTCACTTAGATATGTGGTTTTTCCGCCGGGTGCAGCACACATATCAAGTATTATAGGATTATCTTTATTTGTTAAATTGTCGTATAATATTTTGGGCGGAAAGAGGGAAGATATATTTTGAATGTAAAGTCCACCCGTTAAAAATCCGATAGACTTGACAATGTTTGTTTGGTTTTCATTGTATTGATATGCGTTGAAGTCCTTAACTTTTTCAATATTCGAACTTTCTTCAAATTCTTTAATATAGTTTACACCACGCGCTACATTCAGCCTAAAGTATTTTTTATCTGTCTTTTCAAGTGATTTAAAGAAAATATCGAAGTCTTTTTGGAAAATACTTTTATATTTTGATATAAAATCTTCTAACATCTCTATATCGTGTTAAATAGAGCAAGAGTATCTGTCTATTTTATCAACTTTTTCCAAATCTTCTTTTATGATTTTATCATCTTTTACTTTTTCGTAGAGGAAGTTAACGATTTCTCTTACATGTTTGTTTTCAGTCAGTTTGTACACTACCCATCTGCCATCTTTTGAGTCTTCAATTACGCCGGTATACTTTAAGTTTTTAAGATGAGCAGATATTGTAGATAAGGCGATATGAAGCACTTCATTAATTTCACATACACACAAGTCCCGCTTAAGAAGCATTATGGTAATTCGCAATCTGTTCTCTTCTGAGAGAGATTTTAATACTTTTGATACCTCTTTTAGGTTGTGCATTATCCCACCGTAATTAGTTTTTATTGTATGTAAATGTTATTATACAAACTAAAATTTATCAACCAAAATATGAGGTGCCGTCACACGATTTTTGGCATCTTTATATAAAAAGTTCAATGTTAGACGTTTAAGGTTCAAAGTTAGTATTAAGTGTTAAGTGCTAAGTTTATAAAACCTTAACAACCTATACAATCTTTATAGAAGTTATCATTTATCTACAATCCACCGCTTACAATTCACAAATTCCTTCTTACTCTGTGTGCTGTCAGGTAAAACATTTAAAATAAAACTAAACTCAATTATTTGTACTTTTTAAATATTCCCCATAAATAGCACTTGCACAAATAGTCAAAAACTTTGTCATATCACTGTCGCTTCTTGAGGTAAGTATTATTGGAACGGTAGCTCCCAAAACAATATTTGCGACTTCTGCTCCCATTGTCATTACCCACGCCTTATAAAGGAAGTTTCCACCTTCTATGTGAGGCACCACAATAATATCGGCTTTTCCTGCTACCGGGTTATCTGTTAACCCCTTCTTTTTAACTGCTTCCTCATAGAGTGCAAGGTCATATGAAAGTGGTCCGTAAACATCCGCATCTTCCCAATCCATTTTAGACAGTTTATCTTCATGCAGTGTGGTTGGTAATTTTGCTGAAGGGACTTCATTAGCATCAAGAAGTGCAACCTTTGGTCTTGTTACCCCCATAGATTTGGCAACATCAATGGCATTTTTAATGATTTCTATACTTGCATTTAAATCATTTTCTACAAAAAGTGTCGGGTTTATGCCGGGGTCCGTAAGGAATATCAGCCTGTTAACATTTGGCACTTCAAAAATGCTTACCAGCGACATCCTTCTCCCTGATGCAATGCCTCGCTCTTTATCCAAAATTGCTTTTACAAAGTTTGCAGTGTTGATTTTACCCTTCATTATCAAAGTCGCTTCTTTATTCTTAATTATTTCGACCCCTTTTCTGGCACAGTCTGTTTCATATATATCAGATTGGGGTATATCCACTAAAATTACCTTTTTTTCATTTATGCGGGTATCTTTCAAAAGGGCTTCTGATATTTTTTTATCCCCCACAAACACAACTTTATCTATTATATTCTCATCTATTGCCACCTTGCAGGCTCCGGCAGATGTCTTGTCAGGACAGATTAAACAAATAGATTGCTTCTTAAGTAATTTGGCTGCCTGAATTAAATCTCTCATTTTTGAACCTTTAGTTAGTTGCGACATTGAGCTGCTATTGTATATCGTAGCAAGTATTCTTGATTTTTCAGTTATGGAATTGATGCTATGTGCAACAGATGAGTCAAAATAGAGGCTATCTCCTTCATCAAGTATAAACTCTTCTTCACCCACTGTTATTTTTAGTTTTCCTGCTAAAACATAATGAAACTCTTCACCTGAATGGATGCTTATTTCGGGATTCTCCTTTTTTTCAATTTCTACAATAAACGGTTCAATATGTTTTCCGGGGTAAAGAGGGGCAAGACTTTCATAAGAGTAAGCATCTTTACGACTTATTTTTACTCTTGTAGCAGGTGTAGTTTTTTGAGCCTTTTTCCCTTCAAACTCTTGACCGTATATGAAGGAGTATATATCGGTATCAAGGCAAGATGCTATTTTCAACAGGTCTGATACGGAGGGGCTGGATTTTTCATTTATGTAATCTGATAGTTGATATACGTCGATTCCTGTAAATTTAGATAGGTTTTCAATTGTTATGTTTTTTTCGGATAAAACTTTTTTGATGTTATTACCAATACTCATAACTACCCCCGATACTCCTTTACTTGGATTTTATTTTGAAGAGCAAGTTTTGCACTCATCAAAAGTGATTCAATTTCATTTTCACCCGGCTCCACATATATTTTACCTAAAAAAGACACCCTTTTGGATATCAAGTCAATTAGGTATTTACTATGAGCAAGGCCACCTGTGAGAATTATTCCATCTATCTGTCCATTTACTGCAGCAGTAAGAGAGCAAATTTCTTTTGCAATTTGATACGCCATCGCACTAATAACTTCTTCCTTGTATTTATCAGAATTTTTTATATCTTCCTCTATTTTTATCATATCTACGCTACCGATGTAGGACATCAGCCCAGCTTGTTTTGACACAATTTTAGTGAGCTCACCAATAGATATATTGTTTTTTGAGAGATAATCCTTTATTCCAGATACAGGCAAGCCCCCGGCTCTTTCAGGGGAGAATGGACCGTCACCATCAAGCGCATTGTTTACGTCGATAACTTTCCCTTTGCTGTGAATACCAATTGATATACCGCCACCCAAATGAGCTACTATAAAGTTTACCTCTTCATAAGATTTGCCTATTTTTTCTGCAACTTTTCTTGCAGTTGCTTTATGGTTTAAAGCATGGAAAATACTTTTTCTTTCTATCCCTTTAAGTCCAGAATATTTTGCAAGAGGCATCATTTCATCAACCACTACCGGGTCAGCTATAAATGCCTCACAATTATATTGCTCAGCAAATTTTTTTGCTATTATTCCACCAAGGTTTGAGGCGTGTTGACCATTTATTCCGGCTTTCAAGTCTTCCAACATTTTATCATTAACCCTATAAACACCCCCTTCAACAGGGTGAATCAGTCCACCTCTGCCGATGACAGCGCTAAATGATAGGGAAGGGTGGTTGTTTTGTATAAAATGTTTAATAATATTAAACCTGTAATTAAGCTGGTCTATAATCGTTTTAAACTGTTCAATTTCACTTCTATCATGTTTAAAATTTTCTTTTATTAATTGGTTGTCATTAAATATTCCAACCTTAGTAGATGTGGAGCCAGGGTCTATTATTAATATGTTCATACTATACCCCCAAGTTTAGTAAAATTAAAATATTAGAAAATAGGCAAAAAATCAAATGTTTTTTAATTGCAAAACTTATGAGTGGGTTCAAAATGATGAAAGTTTAGTTTAATTTTTTGGAAGGTTTGTCAGAGTGGCGGATCAGGGACTTGAACCCCGGACACTGCGGATATGAGCCGCATGCTCTAACCACCTGAGCTAATCCGCCATTTATATTAACAAGATAAAAAGCAATTGGTTGCGGGGGCCGGATTTGAACCGACGACCTTCGGGTTATGAGCCCGACGAGCTACCAAGCTGCTCTACCCCGCGTCAGGAGTTAATGAATATATCTATAAAAAGTGAAAAGTCAAGCAAAAATTTTTAGATTGTATCCAATTTTTCATATGTTATTGTTATAAAAAGTTTATTTCTTTTTTTGACAACTTTTAAAGATTTTATCCAAAATTTTGCATTATGCCGATAAAACCTTCTCTAATGTATCTTACCGATATTGCAGCTAAAATAAGCCCGATAACTTTTGTAATTACATCAGTAATATCTTTACCCAGTATACTAAAAAGTTTTTTACCAAAATACAGCACAAGGTATGCAAGTAAAAAAGCAACTGCTCCGGCTATGAGTGTTTTAAAGATGCCTACTGTTCCGCTTAATACAATTGTTGCAGTTACTACCCCGGGGCCTACCATTAATGGGGTAGCAAAAGGGACGACACCGGGTTTTGAATTGCTTAAATCCTTTTCTTGGTTAGTAAAGACTATTTGAAGACTAACTATCAAAAGTAAAAAACCACCTGCTACCCTGAAATCATGTACATCTATACCAAAAAGCCATAAAATCGTACTGCCGAATATTGTAAAAATTATCAGTAATACAAATCCTACAACTATAGATTTGTTTAGAAGGCTAAGCCTTTCTTTTTCTGTCATCCCTTTTGTTATAGCAAGAAAAACAGGGATAAGTCCCGGCGGGTCTATAACAAGAAAGAAGGTAACTATTGCTTGTGTATAAATAAGTACCAAATCACTCAATCTATTTCCTCCATGTTGTAAGTATTACACCGATAATAATCAGAATTATACCTAATATATTTGTAAGGCTTATGTTAAGCTTTATAACATTCATAGGGTCAAATTTATCAAGAATAATACCTACTAAAAGCTGAACTCCAATGGTTATTGCAAGCGCTGTTGTTACCCCTGTAATGTGTATTGAATATGTTATGCTGTAAACAAAAATTGCTCCAAGTAAGCCCCCTGTAAGGTAAATTGCAGGTACTTCTGTTATATTTTTTAAATTGTTTTCCCCTTTGAAGAGCATGATTATTAAAAGTGTTAGGGTGCCTATAAAAAAAGATATAAATGCACTTTCTAAAAATCCGACATGCTTTGCAAGTCTGGCATTTATGCTTGCTTGAAGCGATACAAATGAACCAGCCAACACTAAAAGGAGTATTACAAAAAGTTTATGCATTATTCCCCTCAATGACAACAGCAAAAGGTGCTTTAGTGAGCAAATCCCTTTTCTTTTCTATCTCCTTGTAAAAGCCCCGTAAAAAAGTTTCTTCTTTGAATCCAATATTTTGATGTATGAAGATTCTATTTTTTACAACCTTAAGCTCATCAGTAATTTTTTTTATAGAATAGGGCCTTTCAAGGAAAATAGTCGTCATGTTATTTATTGGCAGATTTTTAAAAAAATTCTTTCTTTCATCCCCTTTTATCGGTGGAAAACCTGCATAAACAAACTTTTCAGCATAAAATCCGGAGGCGGATAATGCAGCCATTATTGATGATTCAAAGCAAAGAGTCTTTACTTTGATATTAAGGCTATAACAAAGGTCAATAAAGTCATATCCCGGGTCGCTTACACAAGGTGTCCCGGCGTCGCTGAAAAGCACAGCAGAATTTGACTCAGAAACTTTTTTTGCAAGCTTAAATTTTTCATCATAATCTGTATGCTCGTTAAGAAGGTAAAAATCTTTACCACGAAGGTCAATACCGGCAAGAAATCTTAATGTGTTTTTTCTTTCTTCTCCAATAACAAAATCAGAAGATTTTAATATATCTTTAACTTTCCTTCCTATAAACTCTAAATCTGAATTTATAGGATTTGGCATTAAAAAAATTGTTGCCATTTTATTTAATAATTTCTATTCCCATATAAGGTCTTAGCGCTTCGGGAATAACAACACTGCCGTCTTTTTGCTGATAATTTTCCAATATTGCCAAGAATGTCCTTCCTACTGCAAGACCGGAGCCGTTTAATGTATGGGCAAACTCAACCTTTTTGTTTTTATTTCTAAATTTAATATTTGCCCTTCTTGCTTGGAAGTCTTTAAAATTACTACAAGAGGATATCTCTCTGTAACAATTTTGTCCGGGTAGCCATACCTCTATGTCGTAAGTTTTGGCAGATGAAAAACCTAAATCCCCTGTGCAAAGTGTCATGACACGGTAATGTAGACCGAGCTTCTGCAATATTTTCTCTGCATCTTCAAGCAAAAGTTCCAATTCTTCCATAGAGTTTTCAGGGTGTGCTATTTTTACTATTTCTACTTTGTTAAATTGGTGTTGCCTTATAAGTCCCCTTACATCTTTTCCGTAACTGCCGGCCTCTCTTCTAAAGCAAGGGGTATAAGCAGTAACTTTTATGGGCAATTCTTCTTCATTAAGTATTGTGTCAGCATAAATATTTGTAAGAGGGACTTCTGCTGTAGGTATAAGATATAGCTCATCCCTTTCACATTTAAAAAGTTCTTCTTCAAATTTTGGTAATTGCCCGGTTCCTGTCATAGTCTTAGCGTTTACAAGAAGAGGTGGTATTATTTCTTTGTAACCGTTTTCAGATTGAACATCCAACATAAAATTAATAAGAGCTCTTTCGAGCTTTGCTCCAAGCCCAGTGTAAACTGAAAATCTTGATTTTGCAAGTGTAGCACCTTTTTCAAAGTCTACAAGTTGTAAGCTTTCAGCTATTTCCCAGTGTGGTTTTGGTTCAAAATCAAATGCTGGTTTCTGTCCACTTGATTTGTAGAAAACGTTGTTTTCTTCATTTGACCCGACAGGAGTAGTTTCATCCGGTAAATTTGGAATGGTTAGCAAAATATCTTTTATTTTTTCTTCGATTTCTTTAATAGCATTATCCATTTCAGAAATATCATCTGAAACTTTTTTCATCTTAGCGGAAATTTCAGTTATATCTCCGCCAGATTTTTTAATCTTACCTATCTCTTTTGAAGTGTCATTTCTTAGTTTTTTTAACTCTTCAACATTTTTTATTAAATTTCGTCTTTTTTCATCAAGCTCAAGAATTGAATCTATATCTATCTCGGCATTTCTCCTTTTTAAACCCTCTTTTACGAGCTCGGGGTTACCTGTAATAAGTTTCAAATCGAGCATTAATCTACCTCCTTAGCAGCTTCAACAAGATAAAGAAATGTATTTAATAATTTGTTGTTTTTGTTTAATTCAAACCCTTTTTTCCATGCAGAAATAGCAAAACCGATGTAGCCAATTTTGTAGTAAGTAATACCAAGTTGAACGTATGCATCTACAAAACTTTCCATTTCCATAATAATGTTTTCCAGAACAAATATTGCTCTTTCAAAATCACCATACTCACGCAGGGCTATTGCGTATTTTAGCCTGATATCCGGAAAGCCCGGATTAAGCTCAAGGGCCTTTTCATACTCATCTATTGCATTTTTGTAAAGAAAAAGGCTTACGTAAGCATCTGCAATCTCCGCATGCATATTGGAAATTTTCCCAAGGCAGTGTTTGTCCGCTATACCTTCAAGGTATGTAACACTTTTTAGTTGATTCATATATTTAAGTGCTTCGTCATTTTCCCCTACATATTGTAAAGAAGTGGCAAGATTTATTAATGCTTCCGTATACGAAGGGTTAATTTCTACAGCTTGCTTAAAAAAATCTATTGCTTTATGGTATTCATCTTTGACAAAATAGATGTAGCCTAACTTACAATAGACGTCAGCAAAGTTTTTGTTGTGCTCAATAAACTCTTCAAAATATTTTTTGGCTTCTTCATATTTTCCCGAATCAAAGGCGATTTTACCTTTTTCCATTAGATGAAAAATGCTTTCTCTTTGCATTTTAATACCTTATTAATTTACTTTTAATTCTTCTTGTAACTTGCCTAAAAGGTTGCTAACGCTTTTTAAATATTTCTTACCGTTTTCATTTTTTAGAGCTTGGGTAAGTATTGCTATAGCTTCAGTTTTGTTGTTTGAATGTTCAACAATATATTCTGCGTAATCAATTGCTGCTTTTGGGAATATCTCGGTGTCAGGGTATTTCTCAAGCACAGTTTTAAATCTCATTTCTGCCGCTCTAAACTTTTTAGTCCTCAAATAAAATTTTGCTACATAGTATTCCCTTTCCGCAAGCATCTCTCTCAGCTCTTTAATTTTAGCGTTGGTTTCTACCGTCTTTGCATATTCCGGGAATCTATCTTTAAGCTTTTGAAAATTTTCAAGGGCTTTGATTGTGTTTGTTTGATCTCTGTCTATTGTGTCAATCTGTTTGTAATAACAAAGTGCAAGTCTATATAAGGCCTGCTTAGCATATTCATTATCAGGATATATATCTAAATACTCCTCGTAAGATGGAATCGCTTCATCAAACTGATTTAGAAAAAAATATGAGTCAGCAAGGAAAAGCTGAGCCTGTGCGGCAATTTCCGGGTTGTCAGCCTCTAAAATAGACTGTTCGAAAGCCTCTGCTGCTTTCTTGTATTTCCCCTTCTCAAAATATGTTAAACCCTCTTTTAGCCAAACGTCTGCGGATTTATTGGGCTCCGGTTTTTTCCCGCAACCAACAATGATTAAAAGAGTCAATGCCATAACTAAAAAAATCTTATTCATAATTTCCCCTAAATTTCAGTTTATCTTTAAATTTGCCATTATAACAGTCAATTTAATATTTGACAATATATATCGGGATATACAATTTTTTTTATCTTACAAGTGTAGGGTCCTACACCTTTGTCTGCAATTCCATCAATAAAATATGCTTTCCCGTCAATTTCAGGTGCTTGAAAAAGAGCTCTGCCTTCCAAAATAAATTCAAAATCATCATTTGTTTTTTCAACATAACATTGGATTGTTCCTCTTTTCAGCTTTTTAAGCGTATTCATTGTATTCTTTTTTTGCAACTTTTTTATTCTTGAGAGTCTGTTGTTTACAACTCTTTTGCTATTTGGATTTTCCATGGTGGCAGCTTTTGTTCCATCTTCTTTATAGTATGGGAAAAAACCTGCAAAATCAGGTTTATAGTCTTCAATAAAATTATACAATTTTAGAAAATCCTCTTCTGTTTCCTGCGGAAAACCTATGATTGCAGTTGTCCTGATGATGGATGAGCTATCTTTATCCCTGATATATTCAAAAACCTGTTTTATCTTATTCGAGTCAGATTTTCTGTTCATAAGATTAAGGATTTTATCGCTAAAATGTTGTATCGGTATTTCAAAATAATTTAAAATTTTATCATTGCCTATAACAAAATCTATAAAAGAATTATCTATACCGTCAGGGTTAAGGTATAACAACCTGACTTTAAAGTCCCCTTCAATTTTTGTTATCTCGGTTAAAAGCTCTTTTATTTGAGGTTTTTTATAAATATCAATTCCATATTTGGTAGTGTCCTGTGATATTATGATAATTTCTTTTACATTATTTTTTATCAGATTTTTTGCTTCTTCTACAATTTCATTAAAGTTTCTGCTTGCAAGCCTCCCCCTTATGGAAGGGATTGTGCAGTAGGAGCAGTTATTGTTGCACCCTTCGGAGATTTTTAAAAAGGCGTAATATGGGGTATTGAGGAGCAATCTGTTATTGCTGTAAAATCTTTTCTCTTCACCCTTACTGTCTTTACTTTGAAGAAAATCTTTCACTTTATAAAGGGTTCCGACCCCTGTGAAAAAATCAACTTCCGGAAACTCTTTTGAAAATTCATCCTTGTATCTTTCTACCATGCACCCTGTTACAATCAACTTTGCATCTTTTTTCTTTTCTCTGCTTACTTGTAAAATATTTTCAATCGCTTCATTTACCGCAGGTTCAATGAATCCGCATGTGTTTACTATTACTGCATCGGCTTCAGGTATGCTGTTTGTTATTTCAAAACTTTCTTCCTTTAAATCCCCTACAAGATATTCGAGATCTGTTTGATTTTTAGGACATCCTAAACTAACTAAAGCTATTTTCATTTTAATTTAAAAAACTCCTTGGCAATTTTTACATCTTCGTCAATTTTCATTTTCAATTGGTTAAAAGAGTCAAACTTCATCTCTTCCCTTAAGTATTTGAGAAAGGATATTTTGACATTTTTACCATAAATATCTTTGTCAAAGTTAAGGATGTATGTTTCTATCCTTAGTTCGTTTTTATCCACGATTGTCGGCCTAATTCCTACATTTGTTAGAGAAGGGTATTCCTGCTGCCCGATAAATGTTTTTGTGATATAGACCCCATACTTGGGGATTATATAATTGTTATGATTGATATTTGCCGTTGGGTATCCTATTAGTTTTCCAAGATTGTCTCCATCGGTAACGACCCCTTCCATATCAAATTCTCTTCCGAGCATTTTATTGGCAAGCTCAATATTACCTTCCTTTATGAGCTTTCTGATATTGGTGCTTGAAACGGTTATGTTGTCTATTTCAACTTTATCGATTTTTATGGCGTTATAACCATATTTTGCCGAAAGCATATGAAGCAGGTTAAAATCGCCCTGTCTTTTTTTGCCAAATCTGTAATCGTATCCTACGACGATATATCTGGCTTTTAATTTCTTAACGAGCAGTTCTCTGACAAAAAGCTCCGCAGGCATGCTTGCAAATTCATCCGTAAAATCTATGCTTATAAGATGTTTTATCCCTTTATCAAAGATTAGCTGCATTTTTTTGCTTTCAGGCATAATCAGCTCTATATCTGCACCAAAATGGCTCATGGGATGATTGTTAAATGTAAACAACACAGGCTCAAAACTATATTTCTTAGAAAGCTCTACAACTTTACCGATAATTTTTTGATGGCCTATGTGGACACCGTCAAAGTTTCCTATGGTTATAACAGTATCTGTTGTAGTGTTAAATTTTTCAAGGTCTCTATACAGTTTCATCTTGCAGGAATATATTACAAAGACTATAAGTTTACAATAAAAAATTAAAATATAAGACAAGTGATATGATTATTTTAGCGGAAGAAGGTTTTGCGGAAATAGAAGTAAAAAAATCAAAGTTTTTGTCATATGCCGTTCATGTAGATTATTTTGAAAGTAAATTGAATTTATTAAAACAAGAGCATCCAAAAGCACGGCATATTGTGTGGGCATATAAAAAGACAGATGAATATGGCAATGTTGATCTTAAATCTACGGATGATGGAGAGCCGAAAGGGACAGCAGGCAAACCGACATTAAATGTGCTCAGTTATAGTGGAATAGACAATGTGGCAATTTTTACGGTTCGTTACTTCGGAGGGATTTTGCTTGGTACAGGGGGGCTAGTAAAGGCATACTCGGATGCAGCAAATCTTGCTTTGAAAAATTGTAAGGTGATTGATACCGCGGAAGTTTATAAAGCGACTATTGTTGTCCCTTTTTCTAAGACCCAACATATTTTTTATCTTATTGAAAAATTTGCTTTGACGGTTGTCAAACAGGACTATGTGCCAGATGGGGTAGTTTTGGAAATATTAGGCAAAGAGCAATTGGTAAAGGAGGTTAAAAGCGCTTGTGAAGCTTGTCATTGATGGTTACAATCTACTTTTTAAGATTTTTCATAAAGAACCATTTTCGATTCTTGAGGAGGAAAGGGACTATCTGGCTGAAATGCTCTTTAGTTATAAAAAGATAAAAAAACATAAAATCATGTTGGTTTTTGACGGAGAGCGGGCTGATAAGTTTCAGATAAAAGGGGTCAGTGTAGTTTTTACCGATGCAGGTGTCAGTGCTGATAGATATATTATGGACTATGCAACAAAAGATAGAGGTGTTGTAGTTGTGACTTCAGACAATGAAATTATAAATTACGTTTCTGCATTGGGCGTGACGGCCATCAGGTCGGAAAAGTTTGCAATGAAGCTTGAAGAAGCCCTTTACAGTGCGGTTAAAGGGGAAGAGATTTTAGAGTTTGATGATTATTCTCTTCCGGGTAAAAAATTAAAAAAGAGAAAACGAAAACAGAAGAGAATCGATAGAAAGCTTTAAGATTAGAATAAAATTATCTTTTTCTTTAAGTTGATTATATTCTCAAATAGGTATAAAATGTATTATGCTGTTATAGTCATTGGGAGCGATTATGTCAAAACTTAGAGAAAAAGCTGAGGCACTTTTAAGCAAATTCAATTCTGAAGGTGCTAAAAGTGAATACTTAGATAAAGATGTGTTTGAATTAATACATGAGATTATCGTACATCAAAAAGAGCTTGAAATACAAAACGAGGAATTAAAATTAAAACAGCAAGAGCTTGAAGATGCGAGAAATAAATATTTTGAGCTCTATGATAAAGCTCCCGCAGGTTATGTGACGCTAAATGACAAAGGTATTATCTTAGAGTATAATAGCACGTTTACAGATATCATAGAATATGCTCCTATCAGAAAAGGGTATACATCTTTTTTTAATTTTATCGATGAAGATAATAGAGATAAACTTGCTGCTATCTACAGAGACTACTTTAAAAAACCTTTTGTGACAAGGTTGGAGTTAAGATTAAAATCAAGTAAACTCAAATATATTTCCCTTTACGGTAAATCTACAACACTGCCTGATGGCAGTGAAGGGTTATGGTTAACGATAAACGATATTACAAACTGTTACTTAACCAATTTAAAATTAAAAACATATTATGATATTATAGAAAATGCTCAAGTAGCAGTTATTATTACAGATAAAGATAATAACATTGAATATGTTAATAGCTTTTTTAGTTAGTTAACAGGTTATGACAGAGAAGAAGTAGTAGGACTCAAGCCAAGTATACTTTTTTCATGTGAAACTCCTTCAGATAAATACAGGCAGGTGCGGGATAAACTTTTGGCAGGGGAAAGTTGGAATGGTGTCCTCATTAATAATACTAAAGATGGTAGGGTTTTTCATGCTGATGTTTATATTTTACCTGTTTTAGATAAAAATAGAAACGTGGTTAATTTTGTAGGTATAATGCTTGATATTACAAGTAAAATTGAACTTATTAAGAAAAAAGAGGAGAATGAAAGGCTAAAGTCATTAGTCCAATCTTACCGGCGGGATTGCACACAATATAAATAATTTTCTTACCCCAATTCTTGCCACTGCGGATTTTCTTGAGATGACAATTACTGATAAATCGTTAAAGAAAAATTTGGATATTCTATCAAAATCAGTTGAAAGGATAGCATCTTTGGTTTCAAATCTATTAAAATATACAAAAAACTATTGGATGTTTGAAAAAGAAATCAAATTTTATAATTTTTTTGAAGAAAATCGTCTTTATTTTAACGAGCTTACAGGAAATAATATTAAATTTGAAATTGACGATAGTTGTAAAGATATTATGCTTAATATCGATACAGCACTTATTGCTGAAGCGATTTCAAATATATTGAGTAATGCAAATAAAGCTGTAGCAAAAAAATATGATTTAAATATAAGTGATTATAAGGGCTCTATTATATTTAGGGTAACTAAGATAAATAATGATACTTTAAAAATTTCAATAATAGATAATGGTGTAGGGATGTCAAAAGATGTCCTTGCAAAAGCTTTTGAACCATTTTTTACAACAGAAGAGATGGCACATACTCAAGGATTAGGCCTTCCATGCGCTAAGGGTATAATTGAATCCCACAAAGGACGTATCGAGATTACATCTAAAGAAGGGGAAGGCACTACTGTAGATATTTATCTGCCAATCGTAAAGGGAGGTTTAGATGAAAAAAACGTATAGAGAGCCTGAATTTTATGTAGGTATTGGTGCATCTGCAGGTGGATTAGAGGCAATCGAGCAATTTATTATTAATCTTCCTGAGCCTGCAGAATGTAAATACGCTATTATTATAATCCAACACCTTTCCCCTGACTATAAAAGTATGATGACCGAAATTTTATCTAAAAAGACACAACTGCCTGTGCAAAAGGTAGAAGATGGCATGGTTGCTGAAGCAGGGAATATATATTTGAACACACCAAGAAAAAATTTGAAGATTGAAAATGGAAAATTTATGCTAACAGAGCCTGATTATTCTACGGGTATAAACTTTCCTATAGATATATTTTTAAGGTCTTTGGCAGATGACCAGGATAAAAATGCTGTAGGTATAATATTGTCAGGCACAGGCTCGGATGGCACAAGAGGTATCAGGGCTATTAAGCAGAATGGAGGAATAGTATTTGTTCAAGACCCTAAGTCAGCTAAATTTGATGGTATGCCAAATGCTGCTATTAATACAGGCATAGTTGATTTTATTATGCACCCTTCTGAAATGCCTTCTCAGCTTGAAGTGATTTTAAGACACCCTTCTACCAAAAAAGATTTAGATGGAATTGAGTTATCAGATACTATTTTAAATAAAATTTTTGACCACATTAAAAATAAACACGGTGTTGATTTTAAAAGAGTATAAGCCTTCAACTGTGGGCAGAAGAATTGCAAGACGACTTGCTGTTACAAAATGTGCTGATGTTGATGAATATTATAAGTATATTCTTAATAATCCAAGTGAAGTCCATATCCTTTTTAGAGAATTTTTAATAGGTGTTACAAATTTCTTCCGAGATGAAGAGGCTTTTGAGGTTTTAAAGACAGATATTATCCCTGAGCTTGTAAAACGCACGGAAAGTGATAGCGAAATAAGGGTATGGGTGCCCGGCTGCTCAACAGGAGAGGAAGCTTACAGTCTTTGCTTGTTAATAAATGATTACTTAGAGAAAAATAGCTTGGCAAAAAATATAAAGGTATTTGCTACTGGCATTGATAAGTCGGCTCTTCAGACTGCATCAAAGGGGCTTTTCCCTGAAAGTATTGTTTCTAATATCCCTAATTATTACTTAGGCAAATATTTTATTAAGCAAGGTAATCAGTATTTGATATCAAAAAAAATAAGGGAATCTATTGTATTTGCCGAGCATAACCTGTTAAATGACCCGCCTTTTACTAATCTTCATATGATAAGCTGTAGAAACCTTTTAATATACCTAAAACCTGATGCACAACGTAAAGTGTTTGATATTTTTCATTTTTCTTTAAAGGAAAGTGGCATCTTAGTATTAGGCACAAGTGAAAATGTAGGTGATGATAAAAGATTTAGACCTATTAATGCTAAGGTTAAGATATATGAAACTATTGGCCGTACTAAAATTTTAACAAGTGATAGATTAAAAGATAAGCCATCCAAAAATAGAGAAGTATCTGAAATGCAGCTTTACAATAATATAGATTATAGTAGAGAAATTGAAAGGTTGCCCGGGTATTCAGTTAAAAGTATTGTAGAAAATTATTTTAAATTACTTGCCATAGTAAACGAAAATTTTGATTTGATATATATAGAAGGTGATGCAATACCATACTTTAAATTCCCGTCAGGAAGTCCAAGTCTTAATTTATCTAATATTTTAAATAATCAATTTTCGGTGCATGTAATAAGTGCAATAAGAAAGGTTCTTAATACAAAGAAAAACTACAGGGTTAATACAATATTTACTCACGATAATAGTAAAATAAATATATCGATAGATTTTATTTACATGGAATCCCCTAAAAAAATACCTTATGTGATTATGGTAATAGTAGAGGGTGAAGAAAAGAAAGTAATAAATGCGAAAGAGATTGATTTGAGTTTAGAAAAAGAAACTTTTTACAAAGAGCTTGAGCAAGAATTGCAAATTACAAAGGAAAATCTTCAGGCTACGATAGAAGAGCTTGAAACTGCAAATGAAGAGCTACAAGCTGCAAATGAAGAACTTTTGGCAAGTAATGAAGAGCTTCAGTCTACTAACGAAGAATTGCAAAGCACAAATGAAGAGCTTTATACTGTAAATGCAGAGTTACAAGAAAAAATTTTAGAAAAGGCAGAAATTCAAACCTATCTTGAAAATCTTTTAAAGCATTCAGAAACAGGTTTGCTAATTTTAGATAATCAATTAACGATAAAAAGATATTCACCAAAGATAAAAGATATTTTTAAAATAATCGATTCAGATATTGGCAGAAGTATAGAGCATATAAATCATAATATTGTTGATTTGGATATTTATGAGATTTTTAGAAATATTATTAAAAATCAGGAAGATATTGAAATTGAAGTAAAAACTGAAGGTGGGAAATATTATAAAATAACCTCTTCTTTTATGGAATTAGGGTTATACGAAGTAAAACATGGAGTTATAATAAAATTTGAAGACATTACTGATATAAAAGAAGAAAAACATTTTCTTAAAGCAAAATACCATATACTTTCTTCAATCAGTGATAATTATAAAATTTCCGGTTGGTATTTTGATGTTTTAGAAAACCGTATATATTGGACAAAAGGGACTTACAATGTATTTGGTTTTAAGACAGCTAATTTTAGGGAAGATGCTTCAAAATATATGAATAAAGTTATAGAGAATGTAGATAAACCTGATTTATTTAAAACATCTTGGGACAAGGCTGTTAAAAAGGGCACACCTTTTGAATTGATTTTTAATTACAACACGCCAAAAGATGAGAAATTGACAATAAAAATTAAATGTAAAGCTATTAAAGAAAATAAAAAGGTTGTCGCGGTTGTAGGGACAGTTGCGCAGGTAGAAGCTGAAAGTAAGTGATTCTTGATAAGTTATTTTAGATAATTATCTCAATGGCCGGTATAAAATTTGTATCAGCCTTTGTAATTTATTTTAAAGGAATAAATATTTTTGCGGTTTGGGAGCTTTGTCTATAAAATTTAGCTATTTGAGTTAATATCGGAAAATTGTTAAAAAGCTAAAATAAAAATGCCTGAGGGGGGACTCGAACCCCCACAGGATATTACTCCCACAGGATCCTTAGTCCTGCGTGTCTACCAGTTCCACCACCCAGGCAACAACTTATTTTCAAGTGAAAGGACTTATATTTAAATTACACTGATTTGTCAAGAAAAAACTGTTGTGTATAGGCATAGTTTTTTATAAACAGGGTGATGTAACTGATTTAATATAAAGTCGATCATTATTGATTATTTTAGTATATGCTGTTGATTTATAAAAAAAGTAGCATTATATAGTTGAAAATTTTTTTGGAGAGTGTGTTTATGGTTTATAAATCTGTTAAAGAGTTTTTAAACTCTGAATCAAGTATAAATTCAATTGTGGTTAAAGGTTGGGTTAGGACTAAAAGGGATAATAAACATTTTTGTTTTCTTGAAATAAATGATGGTTCTTGTATAAAAAATTTACAGGTTGTAGCAGATGAGGGGATAGAAGGTTATGAAAATATCAAAAATATTAATACAGGTGCATCTGTTAATATATATGGAGATTTAATTGAATCTCTCGGGAAAGGGCAAAAGTGGGAGGTTAAGGCAAACAAAATTGTACTTATCGGAGAAGCTGATCCTGAAGTATACCCTCTTCAAAAAAAGCGTCATTCCGATGAATTTTTAAGGCAAATTGCGCACTTAAGACCAAGGACTAACAAATATGGTGCAATATTCAGGATACGCTCAGAAGCATCTTTTGCAGTTCATAATTTTTTTAGAGAAAGGGGCTTTTACTATATTCATACACCGATTATAACCGGCTCAGATTGTGAAGGTGCCGGAGAGATGTTTAGAGTAACGACGTTGAAAGAGGGGGAAAAAATAACTCCTGAAGGTTTAAAGGATGATTTCTTTGGTAAAGCTGCCTATTTGACAGTGTCAGGTCAGCTAAATGTTGAAAATTTTGCCTGTTCACTTGGAAAAGTATATACATTTGGGCCTACTTTTAGAGCTGAAAACTCTAATACTCCAAAACATGCTTCTGAATTTTGGATGATTGAGCCGGAAGTGGCTTTTGCAACTTTAAAGGAAAATATGGAATTGGCTGAAGATTTTGTCAAATACCTTATTTCTTATTTACTAAAATACAGCCGAGAAGATTTGGAGCTATTTTTTAACTTTGTTGATAAGGGATTAGAAGGCAAGCTTAATAACGTGTTAGATTCTTCATTTGAAAGGCTTGAATATAGAGATGCCATAAAAATACTTGAAAAATCAGGTAAAAAATTTGAGTTTGAAGTTGGATATGGTAAGGATTTGCAAACAGAGCATGAGAGATATTTAACGGAAGAGTATTTTAAAAAGCCAGTATTTGTGATTAACTATCCTAAGACTATTAAGCCTTTTTATATGTATCAAAATGATGACAAAAAAACTGTAGCTGCGATGGATTTACTTGTGCCGGGTGTTGGAGAATTGATTGGAGGCTCACAGCGTGAAGATAGGCTTGATTTGCTGAAAAAGGCTATTAATGATTTAGGTATGAATGAAGAAGATTATTGGTGGTATTTGGAGTTAAGGAAATATGGCACTGTGCCTCACTCAGGCTTTGGTTTAGGATTTGAGCGCTTTTTAATGTTTGTTACGGGTGTTTCTAATATTAGGGACGTAATACCTTTCCCAAGGACACCTAAAAATCTCGAATTTTGAAATGAAGATGCTTAAAAATAGATGTGTAGATGTTAATATTCGAATTAAATTTTAAGCATACCATACGAGGTAAAAGGGCTGCTGAAAATAATAGATACAATAATTTTATCCCTTGTTTTTTATTTCATTGTTAATTAATATACCTCTCGGTGAAAATATGGTTAAGTATCTAATTTTTTTGAGTATCGGTATACTTTTTGGTATTTTTGCTCCTGAGATTAATGGAGTCAAAAAAATAAAAAATATTTTAATGTCGATAAGTGTCCTATGCCTGCTTTTTTTTATGGGTGTTGGGATTGGGAAAGACCCTGACCTTAAATCAAAAATTGCAAATTTTGGGCTTAATGCTTTAGTTATTTCATCATTTAGTATTTTGTTTAGTATAATTGTTGTTTTTATAATGGTTAGAGCTTTTAGGAGACATTCAAAATAATGATTTTTTTAATGGTTATTTTTACTTTACTTGGTATTTTTACAGCACAGTTTGGAGTGTTGCCTGATAATTTAGTAGAGCAATCTGGTAGCATTACCGAGTATTCTTTGTATCTCTTGCTCCTTATTGTAGGCTATGATATTGGCAGGGATAAAGATGCTGTTATTAGACTAATAACTAAAGATAAATTTGCTTTCCTCGTCCCTTTTGGGACAGTAATAGGGACATTAATCGGTGGGCTTATCGCTTCGTTATTTATAAATTTAAGTGCAAATGACAGTTTGGCTGTATCAGCCGGTTTTGGATGGTATTCATTATCGGCAGTAATAATTACAAAAATGAAGAGTGCAGACCTTGGTAGCATTGCGTTTTTAGCAAATGTTTTTCGTGAGCTTTTAAGTATTCTCTTGATACCTATTATCGCAAAAAGGGTGGGTCCATACGTTTCAATTGTCCCTGGCGGTGCCACAACAATGGATACGACACTCCCTATAATCGAAAAATACGCAGGTGAGAGCGCTGCAATTGTTGCGTTTGCTCACGGATTTATTTTAAGTGCACTTGTCCCGGTTATTGTCCCGATTTTTTTATAAAGAGATTTTATACTAACCGAATTAATTTAGTAACATCTTGTCATCGACGATTTCTTCGCCCCTTACTTTTGAGAACATTTCAAGTAAGTCTTTGACTGTGAGCTTATCCCTTTCTGGAGATTTGATATCAAGTATTATTTCCCCTTCATGCATCATAATTGTTCTATTGCCAAGGCTTAAGGCTTGTTTCATATTGTGGGTGACCATAAGTGCGGTAAGATTATATTCGTCGACAAAATATTCCGTTAATTCAATGATTTTAGCAGCAGTCTTAGGGTCAAGAGCCGCTGTGTGTTCATCTAAAAGCAATATTTCAGGTTTTACAAGAGTTGCCATGAGTAGTGTCAAAGATTGTCTTTGCCCACCGGATAATAGACCTACCTTATCTTTTAATCTATTTTCAAGTCCCAATCCCAAAACTTGAAGAGATTTTTTAAACTCTTTCCTGTCACTATTTTTTACCCCTCTGCCAAACCATCTCTTTTTTCCCCTTTTTTGAGCAATTGCAAGATTTTCTTCGATAGTAAGATTACCCGCTGTGCCTGAAAGGGGGTCTTGAAAAACCTGACCTATAAAAGCTGCACGTTTGTAGTCAGGAATTTTTGTTACGTCTTTGTTATTAATAAAAATTTTGCCTTCATCAGGGATTAAATTACCTGCAATAATATTTAGCAGAGTTGATTTTCCTGCACCGTTACTTCCTATTACAGTTATAAAATCGCCTTTTTGAATATTAAGATTAATACCCTTTATAGCTTTATTTTCATTAATTGTATTTTTATGAAAAATTTTAACGATATTTTCAAGATTTATCATATTTTTAAACCTATTTTCTTTCTAATTCCGGGAAATACAAGTGCAATAGTAACAAGTGCTGAAGTCATTAAATTCAAATCAGAAGGTGTCATCTGTAATGCACCAATCTTAAATGAAAGTGCCACAGCTATGGCAATTCTATAAAGGACTGAGCCTAAAATAACTCCTACTACGGCTCTAAAAACAGTCCTATCCTGAATAATAGCTTCACCTAAGATTACAGATGCAAGGCCGGCAACGATTGTACCTATCCCCATATTTACATCTGCTGAGCCTTGGCTTTGAGCTACCAGAGCACCTGACAATGCTACAAGGCCGTTTGAAAATGCAACACCAAAAAGTATCATCCTGTTTGTGCTTACCCCTTGTGCTTTTACCATCTTCATATTGTTTCCCGTTGCACGCATTGCAAGTCCAATATCTGTATGCAAAAACCATACAAGAATTATAGCGATGACGATGAGTATTATTCCAAAAATTATGGGGGTTAAAATATATTTTTCTATTCCAAGTGCTTCAAACGGTGTAAATATTGTATCATATCCAAGCAGTGCTGTAGTTGGTTGCCCCATCACCCTTATATTTACAGAATAAAGGGCAATCATCATTAAAATACCTGCTAAAAGGTTTAAAATTTTAAGTTTGGTATTTAAAATAGCGGTAATACCTCCTGCTACCATACCTGCTAATGTGGCTATTGCCACGGTAACAAAAGGGTTTACCCCTTTTACTATTAATACTGCAGAAACTGCTGCACCGAGAGGGAAAGTCCCATCAACGGAAAGGTCAGGAAAATCAAGGACTCTGAAGGTGATATACACCCCCAGAGCCATTATTGCAAAAACAAATCCTTGTTCAAGTGAACCTAAAAAAGCGTATAAACTCATTTATTTAATTACCTTGGCAGCCTTTTTTGTCATTTCTTCAGGAATGTTTACACCTATTTTTTTGGCAGTTTTAAGGTTTATGAAAAGTTCTAAATCTTTCAATGTTTCTACCGGAGTTTCTGCAGGATTTGCACCATTTAATACTTTATATGCTATTTCACCGGTTTGAAGGCCAAGTTTGTAATAATTCATACCGAGTGATGCAAGTGAGCCCCTTTCAACAGAATCTGTATCGCCTGTGATGACAGGGATTTTATTGTCATAAGATACCTGAAGTACAGATTCAAGGGCTGAAACAACAGTATTATCAGTAGGGATATATATACCGTCAACTTTACCTACAAGTGATTTTGCAGCCAAAAGTACACCGCTGCTGTTTGTAACTGTTGCCTCAAAGATATCTATATTTAAATCTTTTGCAGCCTTTTTTGCCAGATTAACAAGTGTCCTGCTGTTAGCCTCACCTGCGTTGTAAATGATTCCTACACTTTTTACATTAAGTCCCAACTCTTTAAAAAGTGCAAGTTGCTCTTTTACCGGACTCATATCGGTTGTCCCTGTTACATTTGTGCCGGGCTTTTCAAGAGATTTAACAAGCTTTGCACCAACAGGGTCAGTTATAGCTGAAATTACTATCGGAATATGTTTTGTTGCGTTTGCAACTGCAAGTGCAGTAGGGGTTGCTATAGCTATAATGAGGTCTTTTTTGTCACCTACAAAGTTTTTAGCTATTTGATTTGCCGTAGCAACGTTACCTTGAGCAATCTGAATATCGTAGTGAATATTTTTACCTTCCTCATATCCTAATTCTTTTAACTTATCAATGATTCCCTGCCTGCATGCATCAAGAGCAGGGTGCTCTACAATTTGAGAAATCCCCACATTAATTGTCTTAGCAAAAGAAATAGTAGTTAAAAGCAAAAAAAGTAAAGCAATACTTAAAATTTTCTTCATATTCATCCTCCAATTTTAAACTATAGATTCTTAATGAATTTTTCTGAAAAATTCAAGCAAAAGGTTAAATAAAATTTAATTTTCTTGTTTAGTGCTTATATGCTAAAATAATAGATTAAGAGATAAAAAACGATAAAAACGGTAACCCAAATCATTGAGTTCCCTAAATGAACATCAGTTTTAACAGACCTAATGTCATTCAATTTAGATAAATTTTCTTCTAGTTTTATTGGGTTATCTTCAAAAACTTTGTAGTAAATAATATTGTATACAGTCTTAATGTAACCAGCAGGATTAGTGAAAAAGTATGATGCTTTTGACGGTATTTTGTCAAACAAATAGCTTTTTATATTACTTCCAATATAAATTACCACTTTGTCAACAAAAATTATAAACAGTTTTGCCCCTTTTCTATAAAACCAATCAGTATCAAGAGTAATAGTTTCAGTTCTTTTTAACATAGGTAACATAAAAAAGAATGCAGCAGCTGAAAACATGAGTATCTGTAGCTGCAATAATACATGAGAAGGAGTGTACGGCTCAAAGTTAACTTCATATGGTAGTATACTGTATAATAATTCTGGTTTTACTCCGAGAAGAATACAAAGAAAACTAACAAATCCCATGGCTATTAGCATATTAAAAGGTGCTTCCTTAGGTCTTAGTCCAGAATCTTTTTGAAAGAAAACAAAGTAAGGAAATTTAATACCGGCGTGTAAAAATACACCAGCAGAAGCTAAAAGTAGTATATGATATACTATAGTTTTATGTTCTTCTAAAGAAGCGGCGATTATAAGTGATTTTGATGTAAAGCCACTTGTTAGAGGGAAAGCAGAAATTGCAGCTGCTCCAATACAGCTGAAGATAAGGGTATATGGCATGGTTTTATAAAGTCCGCCAAGTCTTGAAGTTTTACTGATACCTGTCCTATATAATACTGCTCCTGCTCCCATCATTAAAAGAGCCTTATAAAGAATATGGGCAAATGCATGAGCTGCAGCACCGTTTATTGCCATTTGAGTCCCAATTCCCACTCCTGCAATCATAAATCCTACCTGGTTAATAATGCTGTAAGATAATACTCTTCTCATATCATTTTCTAATATAGCGTAAATTATTCCATATACTGTCATTATTGCACCAGCATAAAGAAGAATCTCTTCACCCGGAAAACTTCTAGCTAAAACATAAACAGCAGTTTTACTTGTGTATGCACTTAAAAAAACAGTACCAGTTACGGTAGATTCAGGGTAGGAGTCTGAAAGCCAAGCAGAGAAAGGAGGGATTGCAGCATTAACTGCAAAGCCAAGCATTATTAAGACGGATGCTATATTTTGAAGCCCTATATATCCAAAATCAAGACTGCCTGTCTTAAAGTAATATAGTATCATTCCTGCAAATAATAGCTGTCCACCAAAAGCGTGAACTAAAAGATATCTAAAACCTGCTTTTGTAGAAGTATCAGTTTTTCTGGCAAATATAATCATTGTAGAAAAAATAGCCATTAGTTCCCAGAAAATAAATAATGTCAGTAAGTTGCCTGCGAAGACAACACCATAGGAACTTCCAATATATAATGTAGCATATATGTTTTCTTTATAATCGTCATTGTGATATGCAAATATTGCGGACGAGAACGCCATAATGGCAAAAATATAACCCCACACTTTACTTAATTTATCAATAAATATAAATTTCAAGTTAAGTCCTAGAAAACTTCCGCCAAATTCAACATTTACAGGTGTGTATATTAGAGCTACAAAAGCAATAGCAGGAATAGCAATAAAAAGAGCCTTGTGCATTTTACCTTTGGTAAAGGCAAGTAAAATCGCACCTAAAAAGAAAAGTGTAAAAATCGGTAAACTACCTATCATAGTAATCCTCGGGTCTTTGTAAAAATAATTTTCCTAACAATTTTGATACAACAACAATCACTACACAGGCCATAAAGCCATAAATTGCATATGAACCAAAGAAATTTTCCCATGCATAATGGGGATGTTTGTGTACTACTAAATCCAACAACACTAAAACGACTAACACGATATAAAAAATAATTTTAAGTTTTTCTATATTTTCTTTTTTGTCAAAGAAATCAAATTCTTTTTTCAACTTATCCTCCAATTCCAAGTGCCATTTTAGCCAAGTTTAAAAACATATCAGGATAAAGAAAAATAGCAATTGTAAGTATCGAGGTAACCATTATTGGAATAAGCATCATTAATGGTGCTTCATGTAAGTGATGGTTATCAGTATGTTGTGCTGGCTTTAGGTAAGCGTTTATAAATATTGGCACAAAATATCCAGCATTTAAAAGGGCACTAATAACAAGTATCCCTATTACCCAAGCTTTTCCACCTTCAACTGCACCATTTGCAATAAACCATTTGCTGATAAGTCCAGCCATTGGAGGAAAACCTATCATAGAAAGCGCACCAACAGTAAAAGCAGCCATACTGTAAGGCATATACTTGGCTATACCATTAAGTTCACTTACTTTAGTCTTATGGTTGGCTACATAAACAGCACCTGCCCAGAAGAAAAGAGTTATCTTGGCAAAACCATGAGCAACAATATGCATTATAGCTCCTATTGCTCCAGTAATACTTAGAAGCGAAACAGATAGTACAATGTAGGATAATTGACTAATCGTTGAGTAAGCCAATCTTGCTTTAATATTGTCCTGTCTGAGGGCAACCATAGATGCAACTATAATCGTAAATGCAGCAAAAATGGTAACTAAATTTGACGTAGATATACCTTTTAAAAAGTCAATTCCATAAATATATACAAATACTCTTACAATAACAAATACTCCAGTTTTGACAACAGCTACTGCATGTAACAATGCACTGACAGGGGTAGGAGCAACCATAGCAGATGGTAGCCATAGATGAAAAGGCATCACAGCAGCTTTGGCCGAACCGAATACAAAAAATAATAACATAATACCTAACACTGACTTGTCTATATCATTCGCAGAGTTTAATACTCCTCCTAATGTGAAATCTAAATTTCCTGTCGTTGTATAGATATAAATTAACGCAGGTAGAAAAAACATAACAGATGTGAGTAACAAATAAGAAAGATACCTTCTTGCACCCTGTATCGCTTCTTTTGTCTGCTTGTGAGCAACAAGTGGATACGTTGCAAATGTAATTATTTCATAAAATAGATAAAGAGTAATTAAGTTGCCGGAAAAGGCAGCGCTGATAGCTGCAAACATTGAAATAGCAAAGAAAACAAAAAATCTGGTCTGATTTTTTTCGTTATTGCCACGCATATACCCAATTGAGTAAAATGTTGTTACAAACCATAAAAAAGATGCCATTAACGCAAAGAAGACACCGAATGCATCCACTTTAAATTTTAAGACAAGGCCAGGTAAAAACTCTATAAGCTGAAATTCAAGAATTTCTCCATTTTTTACTTTTAAGTAGATATTGAAAACAACTAAAAAGGTTGTAAATGCACCAGCTATACTAAAAAAATCACGAGTATTTGGGTTCTTTTTTGCTAACAGGATTGGTAATGTTATCAAAAGAGGAATAATAACTGCAATTAACGGAAGAGGAGAGTTCAGTGCTTCAGTCATTTAATTGTCTCCATAAGCAAATTTGCTGCTATTTCAGTATATTTAACAAGCTTGGCAGGAAATATTCCAAAATATATAGTTATAGCTACAAGCGTATATGTTGGTATTAACATGCTCAAAGGCTCTTTAATTCTGTTTACCTTATTATCGGAGTTGGTAAAAAAGATTCTGTCAACAATTCTCCAAAAATAGACAGCAGTTAATAGGGAGCTTATCAAAATAACTATAACACCCAACCATTTGCCAGAATTTATTGCTCCTAAAACAAGATACCATTTGCTTATAAACCCAGATGTAACAGGTATGCCTATCATAGATAATGCAAAAATAAGAAAAGCAAATGAAGTGAATGGCATTCTCTTATAAAGTCCATCTAGGTTTTCAATCTTAGTGCAAGTAGTAAAATAAAATATAATGCCTGCAACAAGGAAAAGCCCACCTTTAACTACAGCATGAGAAAGAAAATGGTACATAGAGCCAATAAGTCCATATGTACTTACTAATGTTGCTCCGAAAACAATATACCCGATTTGACCAACAGATGAGTATGCAAACATCATTTTTAAATCTTTTTGTCCTAGAGCTAAAAAAGAGCCTGCTAAAATAGCAATAAGAGAAATATAAAATAAAACTTCAGTTAATGGTATTGTTTTGGCAACAAAGTTAGGTGTAAGAATTGTGTAAAAAAACCTGATAAGTAAATATGCCATCACTTTGGTGCTGGTAGCAGACATAAAAGCGCTAATAGTTGACGGGGAGTGTGTATAAGCACCTGGTAACCAGGTATGAAGTGGAAAAAGTGCCATCTTCATACTTAAACCTACTACTATAAAGGCTGAGCCAACTATCACAACTTTAGAGCTATACATTGGCATAAGTCTTTGTTGCATATCCAAAAGGTTTAGTGTTCCTGTTGCCATGTAAAGATAACCTATCCCAAGTACAATAAAAGTAGCTCCAATTGTACCAAGTATCAAATAGTTAAAGCTTGCCCTGTAAGACTTTTTTGTCCCACCGATTGCAATAAGAGCATATGCGGTAATAGATGAAATTTCAGTAAAGACATAAATATTAAATAAGTCACCTGTAATGGTTATCCCTAAAAGCCCTGATGCAAAAAGCATTGTAACTGAGTAAAAGATATATTGTTTTGATTCCGGGATTTCTTTTTTAACACTTTTTGGAAAGTAGATGCTCATTATAAACAAGAGTACCGTTATTATGGTAATAAAAAAGATATTCGTATAGTCTACATAATACTCTATCCCAACAGGAGGCGCCCAATTGCCAAAAAAATATCGAATAGGGCCACTTTCATAAACCTTCAAAAATAACAAAATTGAAAGATATGCAGTTATAAGTGCGGTTACCTGAAACATTATTTGGACTATTTCTTTATAAAATACCCCGATAGCAACCATAAGCATCGCACTAAAAAATGGGAATACAACAACAAGTGCAGGTAAATTCATTTCTAAATTCATTTATTGTTCACCATATCTTTTTCATCTTCATCTATCTTGATTATTTCATCTTCTTCAATAGTTCCATAAGTTTCTTTAATCTTTAAAACTACAGATAATGCTACCGCTGTAATTGCTACCCCAACCACTATTGCAGTAAGCATTAAAACATGAGGCAAAGGGTTATCATATCTGACAACATCATTTGCGTATATAGGAGCTGAGCCATCAGTTACTTTTGAAATACTAATGTAAAAAAGAATGACAGATGTAGAAAGAATATTAAGACCGATTACCTTTTTTAAAAGATTGCCATTTACGATAACACTGTAAAGACCTATCAATATTAGTATGACTGTTGCCAGATAGTTGTATTTGTATATTAAAAAATCAATTATCATATTTTTTAGCTACCTCTATAAATAATAATATCATTACACTGAATACGGTAATGAAAACCCCTGTTTCGATAAAAAGCAGACCCATGGAGTTACCTGATTTCATATCAAGCCCTGGCAACTTTGCGTACTCCAAAAATTTACCACCATTTAACATGGTAATAAAACCTACACCGGTATAAACTGAAACACCAAGTGCCGTTAAGAAGATAACCATTCTTTTACTGATAATTTTATAAAACTTTTCAATTCCAAATACCATTGCATATAAGATAAGTCCGGCTGCAAATATTACTCCACCTTGGAATCCTCCACCGGGACTTATTTCTCCATGTGCTAATACATATAAAGAGAACATAAGAATAAAAGGAACAATTATCCTAGTAGTAGTTTTTAATATTGTATCATTATTCAACTCTCACCCCTGTTCAATATCAAATATGTACAAAGACCCGCTATAAATATAACAGCTGTTTCACCATTTGTATCAAACCCCCTGTAGCTTCCCAGTACGGCAGTAACAATATTATCAGCTCCTGTTTCTGTTTTAGCTCGTGCAATAAAATCAGGAATAAGGTAAGTATTGGTAACCCAGTTTGGATCACCAAAGTTTGGCATATCTGTAACACCAAGTATGAGAAGGTATCCTAGAAAAAATAGTATTCCAAGAGCGAGTATTTTTCTATCTTTTCTAACTAGAGATTTATCCTCGTATTCTACCTTTGTAAAAACCGCAAGAAATAACACTGTACTTATTCCAGCTCCTACAGCAGCTTCGGTAAAAGCTACATCAATTGCATTAAGGGTAGTCCACAGTACAGCCACATATAACGAATAAGCTCCTAATACAATAACAGAGTTAAGCAAATTTTTAAAATGTATAGATAAAAACGCAGCTAAAATTAAAAATGTTAAAAACATTATGTCAATTAGAATTGTCACTTTGTCTACTCCACCATTTTACACCCTTAATGTAAGCAGCTCTTGCTAATGCATGAGTTGCTGTAGGGTTTGCAATAAATATGAATGTCGTGAGAATAATTAACTTTAAAGATATAAGAGAAAAACCTTCATAAAGAATTAATCCAAAAATAATTAGCATTTGACCTAAAGTATCTGTCTTGCCGGCAGCGTGTATTCTTGTGTAAAACCCTGGCATCCTTATAAGACCTATTGTTGATACCAGAATAAGCAACGAACCTAAAATTATAAAAAAACCAGTAATGAAGTTCAATCCAGCTTCCCCTTTTCCTTAAGTTTTAAAATGGCAATAGTGCCAATAAAGTTTATTAGAGCATAAGAAATTGAAATGTCAACAAATTCTGGTCTATTGTATAAGAAATCTATCAGTACTAAAAGAACAACGACTTTAGTACCTATTAAATTTACTGTTAATACTCTGTCAAAAAAAGTAGGGCCTTTTACTAATCTGTAAATTGCTGTAAATGATGCTAGAAGTATTATTATAATACTTAATTTAAAAATCATATGGCTTTCTCTACCTCTTCAACCTTTTCTTGCAATGAGTATATCCCTGACTCAAAGCCTTTATCGATTGCATGCACTAAAAACTGCTTATCGGATGCAAATATTGTAACAGTCCCAGGGGTAAGTGTTATTGAATTGCCAAGCAAAGTAACCCCAATGTCAGACTTAACTTTAGGTTCAAATTCAACCATTATAGGGTTAATTGTATTTCTAATATCTTTTCTTAAGAGTATTTTTAAGATTTGAATATTAGATAATATGATTTCTTTTAGCAATAAAGGTACATATAAAAATATTTTCACTATTAATTTTAGATTAACTTTTTTGTTAGGAAAAAACATATCGTTAGTTAAATAGACTACAATTAGAGAGGACAAAAGAGCAAGAACTATTAAAAGTGTATGAAAGTGTCCAGATAAAACCAGCCAAAAACTAAGAAGCACTAAAAAACTAAATATATAACTCAACACCCCAGCCACCTCCATTTCTGTGCATATGAAACAATGTTCTAGACAAATACCTCAAATTAAATCTTTTTGTCAAGAAGTTATTATCCTTCAGTCTCTTTTTTTATGTTATAGATAATAAAAAATTATATATGATAAAAAAATATCACTTTTTTTGAGATTTCTTTTGATTTTCTTAAGTAAAAGACTTGGTTAGTCCTTATGTATTAATGGGATATCCTGATAAAATGAGGGGGATAACAGTTATAAGTAAAGTAGTTTAGTTAAGAAAGCATGAAGACTTTATTAGAGCAAATTATATTGATTTATTAAAATTGTTCTAATATAATTTTATTGATAAATATAATTTAACGAGATTTTTGTTATGGAAAATTCTGACATAATCAGCCTGCTAAGTGAATTAGATGTTATTATTTACAAGGGCAATCCTGACTGGTCAGTGGATGTAATAAGTGGTAGTGAAAAGATATCAGGATATGCGTTAGAAGAGTTTAAAAGTGGTAAGATAAATTGGATAGATATAATTCATAAAGATGACGTAGAAAGAGTCTTGAAAGAATCTGAAATACTTTCTGAAAAACCGATACAGATAACTCAGTATTACAGAATTATTACTAAAAGTGGTGAAGTAAGATATGTCGTTGACCAGAAAAAATCTGTTTTTGATAATGGTAAATTCTTATATGTTGCAGGTAGTGTTAGAGATATTACCGAAAAAAGGGTAGCAAACTCTCATAAATCTTCTGATATATTTTCTATTTTGACAGATTTTATAGATGCCGCAGTTTTTATATTTTCCGGTGAAAATTTTGCCTATGTAAATAAAAAGATGGTTGATACCTTTGGATATTTTGAGGATGAGTTTTATAATAAATTAAAATTTTGGGATATCATTCATCCTGATTATCGTGAAATAGTTAAAGTTAGAGGCTTTGCAAGACAGAAAGGGGAAGATGTTCCTGCAAAGTATGAGGTAAAGCTTTTAACAAGAGATGGACGTGTGTTGTGGTCAGAATATATGGGTAAGCCCGTAATTTATAACGGTAAGCCTTCAGTGATAGGGACAGCTTTTGATATTACAGAAAGAAAAGAGTTAGAGTTTAAGTTAAAAGAAACAGTAGATATGTTAAACAGAGCTGAAGTGGTTGCTAAATTTGGCTGTTGGGAATTAAACCTTTCTACCGGAAAGATTTATGGCTCAGTGGGGGCAAGGCGTATTTACGGTATTGAGGGGGAAGAGTTTGAGTATGAGTATGTAAAATATATTCCTTTATTGGAATATAGACCTACTTTGGATAGGGCTTTGAAAAACCTTATTGAAAACGGTGAGAAGTATGAGGTTAATTTTAAGATAAAAGATGCTTCAAACGGTGAGATTAAAGATGTATTTTCTATTGCAACTTATGATGCAGAAAGAAATACGGTTTTTGGGATATTGGTTGATGTTACCGAGCATATGACTGATAAAAGGACGTTAGAAGAGAGTGAAGCAAAATTTAGGGCTCTTACTAACACTACATCTGCTGCTATCTTTGTATATTCGGGTGATAAATTTATCTTTGCAAACAATGAGTTTGAAGAGGTCACAGGCTATAGCCCTGAGGAAATTGTTGGTGCTCAATTTTGGAGTATTGTGCATCCGGAATATATGGAAATGATTAGAGATAGAGGGCTTAGAAGACAGCGTGGAGAAAATATCCCTAATCGTTATGAATTTAAGATTATTACAAAAAATGGCGAAGAAAGGTGGGTAGATTTTACCGCTGATAGAATTATGTGGGATGGTAAACCCGCAGCTTTGGGGACTGCCATTGACATTACAGAGAAAAAACTGATTGAAGAAAAGCTAAGACATAGTCAAAAACTTGAGGCTCTGGGAAGGCTTGCTGGCGGTGTTGCTCATGAATACAACAATATGATGACAATTATTTTAAACTATATAGAATTATCCATTTTAAAAACAGCTCCTGAAAGTGAGCTAAAAGAGTATTTAATGCGAATTAGAAGGGCAGCGGAGCATGCAGCTGATATTACCAGGCAACTTTTGAGCTTTGCAAGAAAACAGCCAATAAGGCCTGTTGTAATAGATTTAAAAGATTTTTTTGATAATCATATAAAGATGTTTAAGGTTTTGGTTGGTGAAAATATTGATGTGATATTTAAAAGTGAAGAAAATATAAATAATATTAAAGCTGATGCTACACAGTTGAATCAAGTAATGACAAATTTGCTTATAAATGCAAAAGATGCAATTAAAGGTATAGGAAAGATTGAAATTAAACTTAAAAATATCGAAATAAACGATTATTACCTTCCAAGTTATCCTGGCCTTCAAGAAGGTCAGTATGTGCTTATATCAGTTTCAGATACCGGAGAAGGGATAAAAAAAGAATTGTTAGATAAAATATTTGAGCCTTTTTTTACTACAAAGGATGTGGGAAAGGGGACAGGGCTTGGACTTGCGACAGTATTTGGTATTGTAAAGCAAAACAAGGGGAATATTTATGTGGAAAGTGAAGAGGGTGTAGGGACGACTTTTAAAATATTTTTGCCGGCGCATTTTGAAGGTAACGAGTTTAAATCTCAAGTAAAAAATACTGAATTTGTCCAGGGGCAAGGGGAAGGTTTACTGTTGGTAGAGGATGAAGAGAGTGTTTTAGATAGCGTGAAATCGATACTTGAAATGTTAAACTATAAAGTGTTTCACTCTGCCAGTCCGTTAAGTGCCTTAGAGCTTTTACAAACTCATAAGGATGAAATAAAGTTAATTATAACTGATATGGTAATGCCTGAAATGGACGGTTTAGAGTTTGCAAAAAGGGCAAGAGAAATTAACCCTGATATAAAAATTATATTTTCTTCAGGTCACAGTGAGAAAATGTTGGAAGATATGAAGATAGGAATTGTTAACGGAAGTTTTATACAAAAACCTTATGACATAAGAGATTTAACTTTAAAGATTTATAATGAATTGTATGGCAAGTAATCTATCTTGCTTATCTTTTTGTTAAACAGTTTTAAAATTGCCAAAATTTTTCTTTTTAAAATTTAAAAATTATATTAACCTATTTTAGCATTAGTAAATTTATGAGGTTAGCTTATTACTGATTTAAATATTTCCCCCTTTAAACTAACAAATATCAAGATGTTTATTATATTACGGGTGCTTTATAATGCCCGTTTTTATTATCCGGTATTTACTGTTTTATTTTTAGATTACGGTTTAACGATTGAACAATTTGCGATGCTTAATGTGGTGTGGGCAATTACCATAGTATTAGTGGAAGTGCCGTCAGGTGCCTTAGCTGATATTTTAGGTCGAAAAAAACTCTTGGTAAGTACTTGTGTAATAATGATTATTGAGCTTATGCTTATAAGTTTTGTCCCTCTTGGAAATGGAAACCTTATATTTGCAGTATTTTTGATTAACAGAATTTTAAGCGGTATTGCCGAGGCGATGGCAAGTGGAGCGGATGAAGCTATTGCCTATGATACACTTGTGCTTACAGGGCAGACTGATGAATGGGGGCGAGTGTTGGAAATCCAGATGAAATTGCAGTCTGTGGGATTTATTGTAGCTATGACTTTAGGTTCTTTTATTTATGATCCAAATATGGTGAATAAAGTGTTGGACTTTTTAGGTTTTAATATTGTCTTAACTCAACAGCAAACGATGAGATTTCCACTTTATCTGACATTGATGTCTTCATTGATAGCTTTTACGGCTGTTTTAAGAATGAAAGAACCTGAACTTGATAATAAAGAAAAATTACAGGTGAGTGGATTTTTTAAAACATCTATTGCTACATTAAAACACACAATGTCTACAGGTAAATGGGTTATAAAAAGTCCGTTTGTTTTTTCTGTTATACTTTTTGGAATGTTATTTGATCATAGTATAAGGATGGTTGTTACTCTTACAAGCCAGTATTATCGTCTTATTATGATTCCTGAAGCGCTGTTTGGAGTGATAGGCTCTGCTATTTCTGTAATTGGCCTGTTTATTCCAAAAATATCCAGAGTGATGACTGAAAAATTTACCCCTTTAAAAAATATGATTATACTTACCGTTATGACTATTGTTGGATTTTACGGAATCTCACTTTTTGTCCCATTTTATGGTATTGCTCCTATGGTGGTTTTATTTGCAGCCTTTATGATGAACGGTTTTTTCTTGAGCCACTATTTGAATAATGAAACTTCTTCGGACAAAAGGGCTACAGTGCTTAGTTTTAAAGGTTTAAGTTTTAACTTATCTTACGGTCTTATTGGCTTTTTTTACTCAATCTTTTTTGGAATATATCGTGATATATTGAAACTTGTAAACCCTGAAATATCTCATAAAATTGCAGAAAATAAAGCATTTATGGCTTCAATTGGCTGGTTTAATTGGTATTTTATAATTTTATTTACAATTATTTTAATCGCTACATTTAAAATTTTAAAAGGTACAAGTGATATTAAAAAGGTTGGGAAGCTAAGTTAAAAACCGTATTTATAATTTAATATTTTTGAATAGTCATCATTGGTAGTTAATATAATGCTGAAAGGGGCTTCCCTTTTGATATTTAAGCTCTTCAAGGTAAACATAAATCTTAAATCTGAAATTTTATAAGTGTTTTTACCTATTTTTTGAATGATAGGATACTTAGTAAACCAGTAGTAAGTTTTTAAAAAACCATCTACAGTAAATAGAGTAGATAAATTGTTGGTTTTTAATGAAGTGTATTTTTGAAAATCATTTAAGTTTGTATCAGCGAATAATGTCTTTGTGGCAACATAATATGAAGAATTATCTTCCATTATCACTTTCCAAAAAATCGGTGTAAAAGGTGAGGGGCTTAAATAAACCTTTTTATCAGGGTATCTTGATTCTAACATATTTGTATAAATAGCTTTAAGTGCTAAATTTGACAGAGGATAAACAAAGATAAAGCTAAACAATATTAATCTAATTTTTTTAGAAGTAAGTTTTTTTGAAATGAAAAAGAATATCAATATAGTGACTGTAAAAATAGGATCTATTATAAATGTGCACTCAAGAGTATATCTTTCATTTGTAAATGGGAGAGCTATCTGTGTGCCGTAACTTGTAATTAAATCCAAAAATATGTGAACAAAGCTGAAAAATGTAAATATTAAAAATATCTTTTTAAAATCTGTTTTGCGAAAAAAAATATATTTTAATAAGAGTGCTGAAATGAATGAAAGTAGAATAGCACCTAAAAAAGAGTGAGTTATCCCGCGATGATGAATAAGATAAAGCTGAGGATTATTAGCAAGTCCAATGATATTATCAATATCCGGCAAAAGTGCGCCTATCACTGAAATTATGTATATACTTTTGTCACTTTTTTTATCTTTTAAATATGAGCCGCCTAAAAGTCCGCTTCCAATATGAGTAACAGGATCCATTTTCACCTCTTTTAAGTAAAATATATATAAAAAAATTAAAGTCTATAAAAATCTAATTTAAAATCATTACAAGTTTATTTTTTAATATAATTATGGTAAGTTATAAATATGAAAATACTATTAACCGGTGTGACAGGATTTGTAGGCAGAAGACTTGCTGAAGAGCTATTTAACGAAAACATTGAAATTAATCTTTTAGTAAGAAACTCCAATAAATTAGAAGAAAAGTTTAAAAGCAGATGTAATGTATTTGAAGGGGATACCTTTAATACTGAGATTCTTGAAAAAGCTTTGGAAGGTGTTGATACGGCGGTTTATCTTATTCATATGATGGGTAGTGATAAGGATTATTTGGAGGCTGAAAAAAAGAGTGCTGAAAATTTTATCAAGATTTGTGAAAAGCTATCTGTTAAAAGAATTATTTATATGGGTGGTCTTGGCAATAAAGAAAATTTAAGCGTTCATCTAAAAAGCAGATATATTACAGGTGAGATTTTAAGCAGCTCACCTAAAGTTTCATGTATATGGTTTAGGGCTGGGGTAATAATTGGCTCAGGAAGTGCAAGTTTTGAAATAATTCGAAGTCTTGTAGAAAAATTGCCTGTAATGGTTGCACCAAAATGGGTAAATACACTTACATCACCAGTATATATTGGTGATGTAATTAAATATTTAAAATCTGCAATTTTGTCTGATTATTATAAAACAGCCCAGATTGATATAGGTATGCCGCCTATGACTTTCAAAGATATGGTGTTAAAGACTGCAAAAGTATTGGGGCTTAAAAGGTATATTGTCTCTGTCCCATTATTAACTCCGAGATTATCATCATACTGGTTAATACTTTTTTCTCCTGTAAATTTTGATATAGCAAAAGAGCTTGTAATGGGGCTCAAACATGAAAGTATTATTGAAAATAGTAATGCAAAAGAGATTTTCCCTGATGTAAAGGTTACAGAATTTGAAGAAGCTGTAAGGCTATCCATAGAAGAGATTAAAAAAAATCAGGTGATTAGCAGATGGTGTGACAGTAGCAAATCACAAGTTTGCGATGTCCCTTTTGTGCCGGAAGTGTCAATGGCAATTTATGCGGACAGATATTTCACAAAAATAGATGAAGAAAAGGCTTATAACCTTTTTCAGGTGTGCAAATCAGCAGGTGGCGAAAATGGATGGTTTGCATTGAATTTTCTTTGGGGGATTAGAGGTTTGATTGATAAACTTGTTGGCGGGTATGGGCTTAATAGAGGAAGAAGAAAAGGGGACTTGCGAATAGGGGATAGTATAGATTTTTGGAAGGTAATAGATATTGTTGAAAATAAAAGGCTTTTACTTGAAGCACAGATGAAGTTACCCGGCAAGGCGTGGTTAGAATTTTCAATTTTAGATGATGATTTTACAATTACAGCATATTTTTATCCAAAGGGGCTTGCGGGAAGAATCTACTGGTATTTAATGCTCCCATTTCATAAAATTATATTCAAACTTATGCAAAAAGATATAATCAGGCAGGCGAATGAATTATCTTGAAAGGGTTACTTGTGTAAAAAAATCATCCAAAAAAGGGTATTATATACTTTATTGGATGCAGGGTGCTTTCAGAGTAGAATATAACCACAGCCTTGAGTTTGCAAAATATTTGGCAATAAATAAAAATTTGCCGTTGAAAGTTTTGGTAGTGGTCGATTTTAACTATAAAGATGCCAATTACAGGCATTTTAAATTTTTTATCGACGGTATTTTGGAGCTTGTAGAAAAATTTAATGATTTAAAGATATCTTTCCATGTTAAAGTAGGCCCTTTTACAGAAATTCTGCCTCAATATCTAAACGATGCCAACACGCTTATAACAGATAAGGCATACATAAAATGGCTTAAAGATGTGAGAAATAAAATTTATAAAAATAATGATGTTAATATTTATGAGGTTGATACAAATCTTGTGGTGCCTGTACAGGTTGCAAGCTCAAAGTGTGAATACGGAGCATATACGATAAGACCTAAAATTAATAAATTAAAAGAAAAAATTTTAAACGATTTTGTGTTTTTTGATTATAGGGATAATAATTTTGTGTTGGAAAATGATTTAGATAGCTTGATTATTGATGAAAAATTAAAATCAGTTCATTACATCAAAACAGTTGATTTCAAAGGTGGAGAAAGTGAGGCAGATAAGCTGCTGAGAGATTTTTTAAATGAAAAGTATGATAACTTTGCAGAAAAAAGAGGAGATCCAGCCTTTGATTTTGAGTCAAATTTGAGTTTTTATCTACATTTTGGATTTATCAGTCCTATTAAAATCTTAAAAGAAGCTTTAAAAATAGAAACTAATCCTGAAAATTATGAAACCCTATTTGAGCAGCTTGTTGTAAGAAGGGAATTAGCCCACAACTTTACTTACTATACTGATGATATTCATAATCTTTACACATTTTTACCTGAGTGGTCTAAAAATACATTAAAAACCCATGAAAAAGATAAAAGAGAATATATTTATACTTTAAATGAGTTAGAAGGTTGTAAAACTCATGATAAGTTTTGGAATGCAGCCCAATATGAGCTTATAAATAAAGGTAAAATTCATAATTATATGCGTATGTATTGGGGCAAAAAAGTTATAGAGTGGTCTGAGTCGTTGAAGTCTGCTTACGAAAATCTAATCTTTTTAAATGACAAATATGCTCTTGATGGAAGAGATTCAAACGGTTATGCAGGTATTGCATGGTGTTTTGGAATGCATGACAGAGCATTTAAAGAGAGAGAAATTTTTGGTAAAATAAGATATATGTCAGAAAATGGCCTTAAAAGGAAATTTGATATGAATAGATATCTTATGAGGGTTGGTGCTTGAGAATAGTTATTTTGATATTACTTTTGTTTACAAATTTTGCTTTTGCGTCAGACTTTGTAAAATTAAAGGCAACTGACCGTGTAAATCTGCCTAATGACCTTTATTATAAAGATAATTTTGTAAGTCAGTGGTGGTATTTTACAGGGCATTTGAATTCAAACGATGGAAAAAAATTTGGCTATGAGCTTACAATATTTGTAGTAAATGTGAATAAGAAAAATTATAAAAGCAAATTTGGGCTAAACAGGATTTATATTTCTCATTTTGCAATAACAGATATAAACAATCAAAAGTATTACTTTGAAGATGATACATCAAGAGGAGCTTATAATGAAGCTGCAGCAAGTGATAATAAATTGTATGTAAAGGTTTTTGATGATTTGGTTACCGGTAGTATTGAACAATTTGACATAAAAGCAAAAGCTGAAAATTTTAGTATTGATATTAACTTGATACCTACCAAAAATCCTATTTTAAACGGGGAAAACGGTTATTCAAATAAGATTTACGGATGTGAAGAATGTGCTTCATTATATTTTTCAATTACAAGGATGAAAACGACCGGATATTTACAGATTGATGAGAAAAAATATTCAGTTTCGGGGGAAAGCTGGTTTGACAGAGAAATTAATTCAGATTACAGCACCGATAAATTAAAAGGTTGGGACTGGTTTTCAATTATGCTTGATGATGGCAGAGAGATTATCATTTATCAAATTAAAGATAAAGATGGTAAAATTGACAAAAGCTCATACGCGGCAATTATTGATAAAAATGGTAATAAAATTAATCTTGATTTTGATAAAGTAAAACTAAAACCTTTAGAATTTTACAAATCTAAAATAACTTCTGCAAAATATCCTATAAAATGGGAAATTAAGATAAACAATAAAAAGATTTTTGTGGAATCCCTTGTTAAGAATCAAGAGTTTGTAGCTTCAAAATCAACTTTTAATTATTATTATGAAGGTGCTTGTAAGGTTTATGGGGATTTGAATGGAAAAGCCTATATGGAGCTTACGGGATATTGAAATATAGTAAAAATGCTGGAGAAATAGATGATAGCTCTTAAAAATGTATATAAAAGTTATGGTGAAACAAAAGTTTTAAAAGATATCAATTTACATATCAAAGAAGGAGAATTTTTGTCAATAATGGGTCCATCTGGCTCAGGCAAATCCACACTTTTAAATATAATAGGTGCAATGGATAAACCTGATACTGGAGAAGTTATAATTAATGGTATAAATATTACAAATTTTAATGAAGAAGAATTAACTGAATTTAGAAAAAAGTATATAGGTTTTATTTTTCAGTTTTTTAATTTATTCAACAATCTTACAGTTTATGAAAATGTCTTAATCCCACTTTTGATAAATGGTATTAATAAAGAAGATGAGATAGAAAAAATATTAGATATTCTTGATATTAAACATAAAATAAACAATTTTGCACATCAACTATCAGGTGGTGAGCAGCAAAGAGTTGCAATAGCACGCACAATAATAAAAAGGCCTAAAATTATTTTGGCTGATGAGCCAACAGGAAGCCTTGATACACTCACTGGTGAAAAAATCTTAAACATTTTAAAGAGTTTAAATGAAAAATATAATACTACAATTGTTATGGTTACTCACAACGAAGAGATTGCAAAATTTACCGATAGAGTAATCTGTATTAAAGATGGCCATATTAGAGATGAGATAAGTGATTAACAGTTTAAGACTTATATTTATTTTTGCCTTGAGAAATCTAAAAGAGGAAAAGCTCTTTAGCCTTATATCCATTTTTGGTGTAGCTCTTGGAGTGGGTTTGTTTTTATCTATTTTGAATTCCACCCAAAGTGCAATAAAAAGTATGTCAAGTGATATTGAAAAATTAAATCCAATAGCAAATTATGAGATAAATGACAAATTTGGCAAACCTTTTGACGAAAGTATAATTAAAATTTTAAATGGTAAACAGATAAGAAATTACCCACTCATTAAAATAAATGCTCAATCAGAAAGAGAAAGATTAGTTATCCCTATATTTGCAATAGATTCACTTAAAGTAATAAAAAACAGTAATATTAACATAACAGAATCAAATTTAGATTTGCAGAGTTTTTTTCAAAAACAAAATGCAGTATTTATAACTGATGATATTGCTAAAAGACTAAAAGTAAAAATAGGTGATGGACTTTACTTAACTGCTGGCGGTATAAAAAAATTTTATGTTGCAGGGATTTTAAATTCCGACCAAGTCCCGTCAGGCCTTTATCAGGATATTGGAAATTTTCAAGAAAAGTTTAATTTTTTGGGCAAAGTGTCAAGGATAGATGTAAACTTAACAGATAAACAAGTTGATGAAATTAAACCATTGTTGCCGGAAAATCTGCTTTTGCAAAAGAAATCTGTCCTTATAAAAAATCAGGGGGAAATCTTAAAATCGTTCAAGATGAACCTTTATTTTATAAGCTCTATAGCTTTTTTAGTAGGATTCTTTATGCTATTTAATACTATTTTTATTACCGTTGTCAAAAAAAGGGAGCAAATTGGCACTTTGAGGGCGTTAGGGAGTTCAAAATCTCAGATTTTATTTCTATTTATCTTTCAATCATTTCTTCTTGGCGCTTTAGGTTCAATTTTGGGGCTATTATTGGGACAGATTTTGAGTATTTATTCCTCTGCAGTAGTCGAAGATACAATAAGCACTATTTTTAAACCTGTGTATATAAAAAGTATTTTTGTTTTTAATTCATATTCTTTTTACGCAGTTTTTTTAGGTATTTGTATATCTTTGCTATCTTCTATTTTTCCTGCAATTGAAGCAAGTAAGGTAAATCCTGTGGAAACTGTAAGGCGGGGGACTTTTGAGCTCAAATTTAAAAAATATTATTTGATTTGGTTTTTTGTTGGGCTTTTCTTTATTGGATTAGGAATACTGTTTAGCTTTTTTGATTATTACTACAATGTTTCTGAGTATCCTTATCTATCCTATGTAGGAGTTTTTTTTATACTTATTGGTTTTTGTGCTGCTGCCTTTTTGTATCTTGAGAGGCTTATCCTTATTGTGGAAAAAATAATGAAAAAAATTTTTAAGACGGCTGGCTTCATATCTTTTGCAGATATTTTCAGCAGTTCATACAGGTTTGCCATCGCTTTAATAAGCGTAGCCATTTCAACGGCGCTTGTTATCAGCATGGTTACTTTAATAGATTCCTTTAAAATTTCACTCACAAAATGGATAGATAACAACCTTAGAGCAGATATTTTTATCAAGTCCGCAAGTTGTTCGTCCAATTTTTGTTTTGAGCCCCTTGATGAAAATATTTTATATGAAATCAAAACTGTTGATGGGGTTGAAGCTGTTAGCACTTTTCGTGCTATGCCGGGGACTTTTAAAGGGAAAGAGATTCTTTTAGGTTTTGGAGAGGAAAAGGTTGTTAAAAAGTATCATAACGGTATCGATAATTTTGAAGTAACAAAAAGTATCGCTGTTTCAGAGTATTTTAAAATTAGATACGGTTTAAAAGTAGGGGATTTTATAGAAATTGATACGCCAAAGGGGAAGGGAAAATTTAAAATCAGAGAAATTTTTACAAGTTATTCTACTGTAAATGGATTTATAATCTTTGATAACTCTTTTCAAAAAAGGTATTGGGACGAATTAAAATTTACTCAGGTCAGTATTTATCTCAAAAAAGGGGTTGATTCAGATAGTGTTATCAGCAAATTAGAAAGCTTAATTAATCAAGATGGAAGTTTAGATATTTTCAATAACGATGTTATCAGGAAAAAGGTTATCAAAATCTTTGATAAGAGCTTTGCTATTACATATGCTATTCAGGGGATAGCTCTTATTGTATCACTGCTTGGTGTGGGGAATATGCTCTATGCAGTAGCCCTTGAGAGAAGAAAAGAGATTAGCATTTTAAAATATTTAGGTGCAAATAACAGACTTTTATCTAAAATCTACACACTGTCTGCAGCTGTAATCGGTTTTTTTGGTGTTTTTTACGGAGTCTTACTTGGAAGTGTTTTAAGTGTAATAATCATCAAAGTGGTAAATACAAAATCTTTTGGCTGGTCAATTGAGTATCATGTCAGTTTTTTAAAAACATCACTTTTACTCTTAGTCCTTGTGCTGTTTGTAATTTTTGCGGGGCTATTGCCTATCAAAACTATTAAACAACTCGACCCTAAAAAATTTGCAAGTTTTGAATAAGTTTTTTTGCAGCCGGCTATATTATGTGCTATAATTTTAAATGGAAAGACTATTTAAGCTTTTCGAATTAGCAGAATTGCTTTCTGATGCTGTGTTTATCCATGATTTTGAAAAGTTTATCTATGTCAATGAAGTTGCCTGCAAATATTTAGGTTATAGTAAAGATGAAATTATTGGCCATAAAGTATCAAAAATCGTTCATAGTAATAAACCTGGATTTATTGAAGACATAATTAGAAAAATCAAAGAAGAAGGGCAACTGAAATTTTTGTCAAAACATTTATCAAAATTCGGTGAAATTATTGATGTTGAAGTAAGTGTTAAGGTTATAGAATTAGATAAAAAAGAGTATGCTATTAGTCTTGTAAGGAATATATCTAATAAAATAATGCGGGAGCAAACAAATCTTCTAAGGTTAAATTTATATCTTTATGCAAAAGAGCATACAATAAATGAGATTCTAACTTTTGCCCTTGATGCAATTGAAAAGATTTTAAACAGTAAAATATCTTTTTTGCATTTTGTTGAATCAGACCAGAAAACCTTGTCGTTTCAGGCGTGGTCAACTGCAACTAAAGAGAAATTTTGTAATGCTCTACCTGAAAATTATCATTATGATGTAGATAAGGCAGGGATTTGGGCAGATTGTGTTCGTTATAAAAAATCTTTCATTCATAATGATTATCAAAATATAGAAAATAAAAAAGGGCTCCCATATGGGCATGCTGAGGTAGTCAGAGAGCTTGTAAGCCCTGTTATAAGAGGGGATAATGTTGTTGCGATAATTGGTGTAGGTAATAAACCTTTTGACTATACTGATTCTGATGTAAGGACTTTGGAATATCTTGCAGACATTGTTTGGGAGGTAATCGAAAAGAAGAGATTAGAAGAAAGGTTACAGATTTTTAATGAAGTTATTGAGCAAAATGTCGCAGGCGTATTAATTACTAATGTAGATGGTGAAATGGAATATGTAAATCCTGTTTACTGTAAAATGACGGGGTATGAAAGGGAAGAGTTAATAGGTAATAACCCAAGAATTTTAAAGTCAGGTAAGGAAGACCAAAAATTTTATGAAGATATGTGGAATACTTTGCTTTCTGGCAAAAGTTTTACTTCTGAGATAGTAAATAAGAAAAAAATGGCGAGTTATATTTTGAGAATGCAATAATTACCCCTATTGTTGATAAACATGGTAAGGTGTTTAAAATAGTTGCAGTAAAAGAAGATATTACCGAAAAGAAACAACTGCAAGAGCAGCTAAATCAGACTCAAAAGCTTGACTCTATAGGGCAGTTGGCAGGCGGTGTTGCTCACGATTTTAATAATATTTTATCAGCAATAATGGGTTATGTGGAGCTTGCAAAATTGCAGATTGATAATAAAAATGCTTTACCTGCATATCTTGATAATATTATGGCTGCCACAGAAAGAGCAGCTAATCTTACCGAAAAGTTGCTGATTTTTGCACGTAAAAAGCCAACAGTTGTTGAAAATATTAATATTGCAGATGTGATTAATTCTTTTGAAAATATGCTTAAAAGGCTTATAGGTGAAGAGATAGAGCTTATTATTAATAAAGGTGAAAATATTTCTTTTGTTAAAGGGAATAAGGGGCAGATAGAGCAAATTTTGCTTAATTTATGTATTAATGCAAAAGATGCCATAAATGGAATAGGGAAAATTATTATCAATGTAGAAAATGTATTTATAGATGAACAATATTGTAAAACACACTCAGGTTTTACTCCTGGAAATTTTGTATGTTTGTCAGTTACTGACAATGGCTGTGGGATGGATAAGGCATTAATAAAAAACATATTTGAACCATTTTTTACTACCAAGGAGGTTGGGAAAGGGACAGGGCTTGGGCTGTCAACTGTTTATGGTATTGTTAAACAGCATAACGGCTTTATTAATGTTTATAGTGAGTTAGGAGTGGGTACGACATTTAGAATTTATTTTCCGGCTATTGAGAAAGAGGGGGAAGAAAATAAACAAAAACACACAGAGAAATTTGTTTTTGGTATGAAAGCTGAAAAAGCTGCAAATATACTCCTTGTGGAAGACGATGAGATTTTAAATGAAGCATTTAAGGATACTCTGAATAAAATAGGTTATAATGTTTTTCCAGCAACATCCCCTGAAGATGCTCTTGATATTGTAAGGGAGAATGGTAAAAATATTGACTTGATAATTACTGATGTGATAATGCCTGGTATGAGTGGGAGAGCACTTGTAGATACTATCAGGGATTATTTGCCTGATATAAAAGTCATTTTTATGTCGGGCTATAATGAAGAACTTGTTAGCGAAAGAGGGATTTTTGTTGAAGAAGTAAAATTTTTGCAAAAGCCTTTTACTTTAAATCAATTAGTTTCGATTATTTTTGAAACTTTATCAGATAGTTATCGAGAAACGAATTTTTTCATTTTTCAAACAAAAAAAATAAAAAA